>JAGLNZ010000177.1 GCA_023139225.1 Desulfobacula sp.
ATGCCGTAACCTTAGGGTTTGAGCATGATGATACCATTATTATTGAAAAATATATCAAGGGTATTGAACTGACCTGCGGCGTCCTGGGCAATGATGAACTGCAAGCGTTGCCGGTCATTGAAATTATTCCCGGACAAGGTCATGAATTCTTCGATTATAAGGCAAAATACGTTGCCGGGGAAACAAAAGAAATCTGCCCGGCCCGTATTGATGAAGATACAACAAAAAAGGTTCAGAGAACTTGCCGTCAAAGCGCATCAGGCACTTTTTCTGAAAGGATATTCAAGAACCGACATGATCCTCTGCAACAATGAACTGTGGGTTCTAGAAACAAATACAATCCCCGGGATGACTGCAACCAGTCTTTACCCCCAGTCTGCCCAGGTTGCAGGATACTCTTTTACCCAACTCTTAGACAAGCTCATCCATCTTTCAATCAAAGAACATACAAAACAAGAATTAAGGAGATCAACATGAAGATTCTAGTCGTTGGTGGTGGTGGCCGTGAACATACAATGGTATGGAAAATAGCAAAAAGCCCGCTGGTGGAAAAAATATATTGTGCCCCGGGAAATGCAGGAACCCACGAGCTTGCAGAATCTGTCCCAATAAATGCAGAAGATATTAATGCATTGGCTGTCTTTGCAAAGGAAAATGAAATTGATCTGACCGTGGTTGGCCCGGAAGGCCCTCTGGTAGGCGGCATTGTTGATGCCTTTGATGAGATGGGATTAAAAGCATTTGGTCCAAGCAAAGCCGCAGCAAGGCTTGAGGGCAGTAAACTTTTTTCAAAACAGCATATGCTTAAGTACAATATCCCCTGTGCCATGGGAAAGGCATTCACTGATACCAACAAAGCCAAAACATATGCCAAAGCCCTTGGGGCGCCCTGCGTGGTAAAGGCTGATGGCCTTGCAGCCGGAAAGGGAGTGATCATCTGTTCCACCCTGGACGAAGCATACGAAGCCATTGATTCCATGATTAATGACAATGCCTTTGGAGACGCAGGTGCTATTGTTGTTGTAGAAGAATGCCTGAAAGGCGAAGAAGCCTCTTTTATTGCATTAACAGATGGGAAAACCGTTCTGCCGCTACCGGAATCCCAGGATCATAAAAGAATTTTCGATAATGATGAGGGCCCCAATACCGGCGGCATGGGAGCTTACTCTCCTGCACCGGTCTTAGATTACAGCCTGCGCGAAAAAGCCATGAGTGAGGTCATGATCCCGGCTGTAGAGGGAATGGCCAAAGAAGGTACCCCTTTTAAAGGCGTTCTTTATGCAGGCCTTATGGTGGATGAAGGCCAGATAAAAGTCCTTGAATTTAATACAAGATTGGGTGACCCTGAAACCCAGCCCATTCTCATGAGACTTGAAAATGACCTGGTGCCCTTGATGGAAGCGTGCTGTGACGGTACCCTGCACAATTATTCCACCAAAATAGACCCGAGAGCGGCCATGTGTGTTGTGATTTCTTCGGGAGGATACCCGGGATCTTACGAAACAGGAGAAGAAATCATCGGGCTCAAAGAAGCAAACAAGGTCAAAGATACTGTTGTATTTCATGCCGGCACAGCATTAAAAGACGGTAAAGTGGTGAGTTCAGGCGGCAGGGTCCTGGGTGTCACATCCCTTGGTGACAGTGTAAAAGATGCCATTGACAGAGCATATGAAGCCTGTGCAAAAATCTCGTTTAATAAATACTTCTATCGTAAAGATATTGGGGCAAAGGCTTTAAAACGACTTTCCATCCCCCCACAGGTGGGAGTAATCATGGGAAGCGACTCTGATTTTCCTGTCATGGAAAAGGCATTGTCCATACTGAAAAAATTTGATATCCCCTATTATGTCACTGTGGCATCTGCCCACAGGACCCCGCAAAGAGCTGCAGCACTTGCCACTGAGGCAAAAGGAAAAGGGATTAAGGTTCTCATTTGCGGTGCAGGCCATGCAGCACATCTTGCAGGTGTCATAGCAGCCCATACCACTCTTCCCGTTTTAGGGGTACCCATAGATTCCTCCGCACTTAAGGGAATGGATTCATTGCTGGCCACCGTACAAATGCCTCCGGGGATTCCGGTATCCACCATGGCGATCGGAAAACCAGGAGCTTATAATGCAGGCATTTTTGCGGCCCAGATCCTTGCTGTCTCAGACCCTTTAATAGCAGAAAAACTTTCGGCCTTTAAACAGGAAATGGCCGATAAAGTCGATAAAAAGGCAAAATCCTTTGCATGACTCTTAAAAAAATAATAGCTATTGATCCTGTTAACCCCGAACCTGACATAATTACTAAAGCCGGAAAGATCATCCAGAACAATGGAGTGGTGATCTTTCCGGCTAAATGCCTTTATGGGGTTGCAGCCAATGCATTAAATAAAAAAGCCGTTGAAAAAATTTTTCTTTTAAAAAAACGACCATTAACCAACCCGATCCTTATCCTTATTTCAAATAAAAACATGCTTACCGATCTTGTCACAACAATTTCCAGGCCTGCAAAAAAACTCATGGAGGCGTTCTGGCCGGGAAACCTGACCATTGTGTTTGACGCCAAGAGCAATATTTCACAGCTTTTAACTGCCGGAACAGGAAAGATAGGCATAAGGATTCCGGCTCATCCTGTTGCCAA
>JAGLNZ010000178.1 GCA_023139225.1 Desulfobacula sp.
ATTGCCAACCAGTATGCCGAAGTTGTGGTGGCCCCGGAATTTGAGGAAGGGGTTATAGACATTCTTGGCGCCCGGAAAAATTTACGGGTGATCCGGATTAATAATATTGACAAGCTCCAGGGCTTTATCGGTGAACGTGTGATTGATTTTAAAACCCTGATGGATGGCGGCATGGTTGCCCAATGGTCCTTTGTTCCCCAAACCTTGTCTGAAAAGGATTTAATTGTGGCTTCAACCGAGTATAAGAAAAAAACATACAAGGTCAATCGTGAGCCCACCCAATCCGAATTACAAGACATGCTGTTCGGATGGCTGGTGGAATCCGGCATTACATCCAATTCAGTGATTTATGTGAAAGATAATGTCACGGTGGGGATTGGAACCGGCGAGCAGGACAGGGTAGGGGTGGCGGAAATAGCTGTGGACAAGGCCTACCGTAAACTTGCCGACAGGTATAGTTTTGAAAAATATGGGATTTCCTTTGCCGATCTGACAGATACTGACAAGAGGGCGCAAATTGAAAATGATGTGAAAGAGGTCAAAGGCGGACTTATCGGGTCAACCATGGTGTCTGATGCCTTCTTCCCTTTTCGAGACGGCATTGACGTGGGACTTTTGCAGGGTGTAAAAGCCGTGGTGCAGCCCGGCGGTTCCATGAACGATTATCAATCCATTGAAGCATGTAATGAAAATGATGCAACAATGGTTTACACGGGCCAGAGAAGTTTTAAACATTAAATTTTTTTATAATGATTCTCCTGTTGCTCTTCCGATCCGGCCCCTTTGTGCCTCTATTATACCTGATGTTTTGATGGCGGCATGGGCAGCCGCCAGCCTGGCAATGGGCACCCTGAAAGGTGAACAGGACACATATGTAAACTTCAAGTCATGGCACAAATGGATCGACTGAGGGTCTCCGCCATGTTCACCGCAGATCCCGCACTCCAGGTCAGGTTTAACAGATCTGCCTTTTTCCACTGCCATTTTAAGAAGCTGACCAACTCCATCCCGATCAATAACCTCAAATGGATTTTCAGGGAGAATCCCGGATTCCATATACTCAATAAGAAATCCTGTCTCTGCATCATCCCTTGAAATGCCAAAAGTTGTTTGTGTCAGGTCATTTGTTCCAAAAGATACAAATGATGCATATTCTACTATTTGGTCCGCTGTCAGGGCTGCACGGGGCAGCTCAATCATTGTTCCAAAACTGTAATCGACCTTAATACCCTCTTTTTCCATGGTCTTTTTTGCTTCTTGTTCAAGAATCTCTCTTTGTTTTTTTAATTCATTTACATGACATGTAAGGGGAATCATTATTTTCGGTTTAATCTTTTTCCCTTCCCGGATAACCATACAGGCGGCCTCAAAAATAGCCCTGACCTGCATGATGGTTAATTCCGGGATATAGATCCCAAGACGCACACCCCGAAGGCCCAGCATTGGATTTGATTCACGGAGGCTTTCAACCCGTTTAAGCACTTTTTCCTTTTCCCTGATTTTTTCAATAAGATCATCCATCTGCTTCAATGTTGCAGCATCCCTGATTTGAAGTTTAAGATCGGAAAGATCTTTTAAAAGTTCAATGTGATCCGGTAAGAACTCGTGGAGTGGTGGATCAATCAGGCGGATGACAACTGATTTGCCGTCCATTACCCTGAATAGCCCTGCAAAGTCCTCCCGTTGAAAAGGAAGAAGGGCATCTAGGGATTCCTGACGCTCTATGGGAAAATCAGTCATGATCATTTTTGTGAAATGAGGAAGCCTTTCGGTTTCAAAAAACATATGCTCTGACCGGCAAAGCCCGATGCCCTCGGCCCCATAGTCCAGGGCTCTTTTTGCGTCTATGGGGTAATCAGCATTGGCCCAGACACCCAGATCCCGAAATTCGTCAGCCCAGGACAGCAGCTTGATCAGCCATGGATCCTTGATATCCGGAATCATTGTGGATAGCTTTCCAAGATATACCTGTCCGGATGTGCCATCCACGGAAATCCATTCCCCTTCTTTAATTTCAAGACCATTGATGTCCATACTCCGGTTTGTCAAGTCAATATTAATATCTGACGCCCCAACCACGGCTGGTTTCCCAAACTGGCGCGCAACAAGGGCTGCATGACTTGTTCTTCCGCCCCGGCTTGTAAGAATTCCCTCTGATGCCAGCATTCCGTGAACATCATCCGGTCTTGTCTCAGGTCTTACCATGATCACTTTTTTGTTGGTATCTTTCGCCCATGCCTCTGCTATATCTGCATCAAAAACCACCTGGCCGACAGCAGCTCCCGGGGATACATTTAATCCGGCGGCCAGCATTTTTCCTTGCTGGACAGCTCGTTTCAATGACGCTTGATCAAACTGAGGGTGGAGAAAAAAATCAACCTGTTCGGGTGTAATACGCATTACAGCCTCTTGTTTTGAAATCTTTTCTTCTTGAGTCATTTCAACGGCTATGCGAACAGCAGCCTGGGCAGTTCTTTTTCCATCCCGGGTTTGAAGCATCCACAGTTTACCTTTCTCTATGGTAAACTCAACATCCTGCATCTCACGATAATGATCTTCCAGTGCCTGGGCAATCCTTTTGAATTCCCTATATATATCCGGCATCTCGTTGTTCATGTCTAAAAGGTTCTTTGTCAGGCGGATACCGGCGACCACATCTTCTCCCTGGGCGTTTATCAGATAGTCCCCTTCTATTGTCTTTTCTCCGGTCGTACCGTTGCGGGTAAGGGCCACTCCTGTGGCGCAGTCATCCCCGACATTTCCAAAAACCATGGCCTGAACATTGACTGCGGTTCCAAGATGGTGAGGTATCTTAGCTGCATTGCGGTAATCAACTGCTCTCTTGCCGTTCCAGCTTTCAAAGACAGCCTCGGTGGCCATTTTAAGCTGCTCAAGCGGATCCTGAGGGAATGTATGTTGTGTCTGCCTGCTGAAAATTATTTTGAATTTTTCGCATATCCCCTTCCAGTGATCACCCGTAAGTTCAGTGTCATTTTTAACCCCTGCCTTTATCCGTGTGTCAGTAATAATATCCTCAAACAGGGCATCGTCAATACCTGTCACAACGCTTCCGAACATCTGTATAAGCCGTCTGTACGAGTCATATACAAATCTGACATCGCTTGTCATTATTATCATCTGCTCAACGGTTTTATCGTTAAGTCCTATATTCAGTACCGTATCCATCATTCCCGGCATGGAAAACCTGGCCCCGGACCTGCATGAAACAAGGAGAGGATTTTTGACGTCACCAAATTTTCTGCCCACTTGGTTCTCCACCTTTGCAAGTCCATCTTGCACCTGCTCCCACATGTTATCCGGGAATGTTCCGCCTGACTCAAGATAAGCAATACAGGCTTGGGTTGTTATGGTAAAACCCGGCGGCACAGGAATATTAATTCTTGTCATTTCCCCAAGGTTTGCCCCTTTTCCACCCAAGAGCCCACGGACTTTCTCCCACTCGCCGCCTGCATGCTCCTGTGCAACATCTATTTCATCAAAAAGATATACCCATCTACTTGACATAAGAACACCTCCTGCTTGAAGTTTTTATTCATCATTCAAATAATTAATAGATAAAACGATTAAAACCAGATGATTTACAGCTTCATGGTATCAGCACTGGAAAACACAAAAAATAATTCTGAGCACTACTCATAATATACCGGACAAGGAAGGTTTGAAAAATATTATTCATGAATTATGACAAGACGTGTCATATGTGTCAAGAGCAAAGGCTTTTATCTCCCAAGCACCTTTATTCACAGGTTATAAAGAAATCTAATGTATAGAGTCTTTGCTTTTTTTAAACAAATAATGAAAGCTGGTCACGTCTGGCGTCGGCATGCTGGATGGTCACCTGGATGATATCCCCGTGGATAAGTTTGATACCGCTTGGAGGAAGTTTTGATTCAAGCATAAACTCTTTGATCAGCACATTATAGTGATCCCTGTAAGAATCAAGAACCATGGCTTCATAATTGGCTCCCCTTTGGGTTTCCAGATACTTGATAATCCAGTATCGCTTTCTTGACGCCTGTATCCGACCGGCATTGGCAATGGGCAGTGAGATGGATTGGAGAATATTTTCAAGTTCAGCCTTGGAGTAAGCTTTGTCATATCCAAAAACAGCCTTTATCTGCCGCTGGGTAAGAAGATCATGATATCTTCTGATGGGGGATGTTGCGGTGGCATAAGCTTTGACGCCCAAGCCGGAATGGCTTTGCGGATCTGTCCCGATCATGGCACGGCTTAAGTGTTTTCTTTGCATGAAATTCAAGGCCAGGGAGGTTTCAATGCCTTTGAAAAGCCTTTGTTTAGGTGGCGCCTGGGATCGGAAAACAGCTGGCATGTTGTTGTCTGCAAGAAATTTGGCCATCAGGGAATTGGCAAAGATCATCATTTCAGAGACCAGCATGCGAGACGGATTTTCTCTATCAATTTTTAAATATCCGATCTCCTGATTTTCTTCCAGCCATACATTCACTTCAGGCAGGGTGATTTGAATAGCACCTGCCTTGAGCCTTTTTTCCCGCAACAGTGTTGCGATTTTATAGAGGGTGGTAATGGGGTCATTCTTGCCGTTTAAAAGGTTTGCCTCGGCATAACTCATCTGATTGTGAACCTTGATGATACTGGGGATAACCTTGTAATCCCGGATTTCAAAAAATCGGTTCATTTTAATGATGGTACTGATACCCGGCCGTATTTCGTTTTCTTTGAGGCTGCAGAGATCCTCGGAAAGATGGGAGGGTATCATGGGCAGTTTATCATCGGGCATGTAAATGGAACTTGCCCGATCCCGTGCTGCAAGATCTATCGGGTCATTGGATTTCACATAGGCATCAACATCAATGATATGTATTCCAAGCGTATATCCGGTTTCGGTATTCTCAAGGCTGATGGCATCATCAAAATCCAGGGTGGATTGACCGTCAATAGTGATCAAGGGTATATTAGTCAGGTCTTTTCTTAACGGATCATCAAAAAAGTTGACCTGTGTATTTGTAACCTTTTTTTCCTGTTCCAGTACATCCCGGGAAAAGTGAGTGGGGATTTGCATGACCAAAAGATCGGTGTTTTTATTTTGATCCCAGATACCGGCCTTTACAAACACATTAAACAATTGTTCAGAAGAATTGAGGGGTGATTTTTTGATAATATTTTTGGCAATCACGCAGGAATCAGAATTATTGTTAAACAGGTAATAGGATTTTAAAATATTAATAATATCCTGATCAATCGCGGTGTTGCTGCCGTTTTTATTATTTATGACATCATTGATCCATGCAGCACCTTTTTGGATCATAATTTCTCTTTTTGCATCCTCTTGGACCTGTCTTTTTTTATTTTCAACCTGTTCAGTCGTGTAAGGGGCAAAAATTATTTTGTTGAATTTAAAAAAGAATCTGTCATAAAAAAAGGCCCGGATAACAGCGGCTTCATGGTCACAAGTCAGGGGGGGATCAAAACAGAAAAGGGTCATGGTCGGGATATCAATATCTTCGGATTCTTCATGAAGAATTTCCCATAATTCCTTAATGTTTATGGTTTCAGAAAGTTTTTTCCGGTTTTGTGAGAGCTGTTTTAGCTGGGCGACGATTGAGTCCCTGGCAACAGAAGTATCAAGACACACCTGTGATATATGGGACAATCTCTTTTCAGAAAAATTGACTTCCCGATTGTTCTCATTAAGTAGTCTTAATTTACCTTTTTTTTCCTGTAATATAGCAGCAGCAATGATTTTCTGCTGATCTATATACTCTACAATGCACCCTTTAATCATGATTCCGACAATAGCAGGAAGGGGGTGTATTGTCAAATGAACAAGAGGGTTGAAAATCTTGAAAATTTAGAGACAATACGATAGAATAATTCCATGGGGAACAAAGAAAAAAAATATTTTAAAAAACTAAAAAAAAATAATTTACCGGTTTTTGATTCTGATCATGATTTTTTAAAGGTATTTGAAAAAAAAGAAGAAATAAAAACAGATAATCCAAAAAAAAATCAAATAAATAAGCATGGGGTGCAGGTATTGGATGATTTGTCAGAGGATCAAAGTTCCCGGGAAAATATAATCAAAGAAGATTTTACCCAATTATTGGAAGAATCTTTTAAAAACGGGAAAACAACATCTGTAAAGAAGACACCACCCATGTCTGTAAAAAAAAGGATAAAGCGGTATCCGGGCGTTGAAGTTGAACTGGATCTTCATGGATATAACGCCATTGGTGCCCAGGTGAAAGCCGAATCATTTATTCACAGCTGCAAACACCAGGGCTTTTTCACGTTAAGAATTATTGTCGGAAAAGGACTTCATTCAGATACCGGACCCGTGTTACCCGATATTGTCGAGGATGTATTACAGGAAATGAAAAAACAAAATCTGGTTATCTGGTATGAATGGGATAAAAAAAAGAAATCAAAAAGCGGTGCCGTGATTGTTTATCTAAAACAATTTGAACGCTTTGAATGATTATTTTTTCCTGAGCTGATACTTTTTGACTGCCCGGTTGTGCTCCTGAATGGTTTTTGAAAACTTGTGTGTCGTATCTTTTTTAGAAACAAAAAACAGATACACGGTTTGTGCCGGATTAAGTGCTGCCTGCAATGACAAAGCCCCGGGGTTTGCAATGGGACCCATGGGAAGCCCTTTGATTTGATAGGTATTGTAAGGGGTGATCATTTTAAGGTGTTTTCTTTTAATGTTCCCGTCAAAATTTTTTATGCCGTATATAACGGTGGGGTCACTTTCCAGGCGCATGTGTTTTTTTAAGCGGTTATGAAAAACCGAAGAAATCACTGGTCTTTCCTTTGCATCACCTGTTTCTTTTTCAATAATGGATGCAAGGGTAACAATATCATGGACGGAAAAGCCCATTGATTCGGCTTGTTCCCGCCATTTTTCTGTAAATATTATTTTAAAATGTCCAACCATAGTGGTAATGACATTCTCACAGGAAGTATGTTTTGGGAAAAAATAGGTGTCCGGGAAAAGATAGCCTTCCAGGGATGTTGATTCGATTCCTAATGAGATGATAAAGGATTTATCATGGCAAAGATCCACAAATTTTTTTTTGGTGCACAGATTTGCTTTTTCAATTAAAGTTGCAATTTCTTGAATATTCCGTCCTTCAGGAAGCGTTATCCTGTATAATTTAACCTTGCCTTTTATAAGAATTTCAAGAATCTGTTCAGGAGATTTTGATGCGGACAGAATGTATTCTCCTGCCTGGAGTTTTTTATCGGCTTTTTTAAATTTTGTAAATAATTTAAAAAATGCCTTATTGGATATGATGGATTCCTGCTCAAGGTTTCCCGCAATAAGCTTAAGGCTTTGACCGGGCTTAATGGTAAATATTTTTTCTTTGGCGGCAAGGTTGAAAGGTTCTTGAACAAAGGATGATATTTTAAGGAAAAAGAAGACCCCGTATCCTGTCAGAAAGATAAAAAGAACGAAAAGAGTAAATACTAAAATTTTCAGGTTACTTTTTGACATATTTTATTGGAAAGCATAAACGGTAAAAGAATATCATATCAAGATACTTCTTTTACCGTTATGATGTTCTAAGTTACTATATTAAAGTTAGTTCGCCTTTGCCATTGGAAAGTCAGTATCCGGGTTATAGCAGATCCTGCAGCAATTCAGGCATCTTTCAGCTTCTTTGTGGGCCACATCCTCAGGTAGAACAAGATCAACCTCCGCCATGGAATCAAGCCTTTGCTCAACAGGAAGTTCCGGCATTTTGGCCCGGGCACTTTTTTTAATACCATCCACTTTTGTGAAAATAGATTCACGAATTCGTTTATTCTGTAAAGAATCTTTCAGCGGTTCGACGGGTTTTCCTTTCAGGAACAGATCAATGGACCGGGCTGCCCGCCGCCCCCCGCCAATGGCGTCTACAACCAGGGACGGCCCTGTGGCTGCATCCCCTGCGGTAAAAATATAAGGTATGGATGCCTGCATGGTTGCAGGATCATTATCAACGGTGTTCCATCTGGTCAGTTCCAGTTCAGTCATTCTTGGATGGGGGTCCTGCTCTTTAAAAGAAGCATCCGGGGACTGGCCAATGGCTGAGATGACCATATCCACATCAAGCATGGTTTCAGAACCTTCGATAGGCTCGGGACGTCGTCTGCCACTGGCATCCGGTTCTCCCAGCTCCATTTTAAGGTATTCAAGGTGGGTGACGTTATCGCTGTCATCACCAATCACTTTTGTGGGCGCAGCCAGGAAAACAAAGTCAATACCTTCTTCTTCCGAGGCAACAATCTCAACTTCATTGGCCGGCATCTCTTTTCTGGTTCGTCTGTAAACCATGTATACTTTATCAAGCCCAAGTCTTAAAAGGGTTCTTGCACAGTCAACCGCTGTATTCCCGCCACCGACAACGGCTGCGGTTTTTCCCAGGCTTATTTTTTCACCGCTTGAAATTCTCTGCAGAAAATCGATCCCGGTAAAACATCCGATAAGGTTTTCCCCGTCAATGCCAAGGGAATAGTCTTCCCATGCGCCAACTCCTAGGAATACAGCATTATATCCAGAGGCCATCAAAGATCCTAGCCCGAAATCCGCCCCGAGTTTGACATAACAGAATGACTTTATTCCAAGGTCTAAAATTCCCTGGATTTCCCAGTCAAGAACCTTTTTGGGAAGTCTGTATTCAGGGATGCCATATCTAAGCATGCCGCCGAGTTTCGGCATGGCTTCAAAGATATCGACCTGATGACCGATCCTGCGCAGGAAGAATGCACAGGAAAGTCCAGAAGGCCCGCCACCGACCACTGCTATTTTTTTACCTGTATCCGGTGCGCATTTAATAGGAATTCTGGAACCGGAATTCATCTCGAAATCCGCCACAAATCGTTTGAGCTGGTTAATAGAAACCGCCTCGTCTTCAATTCCTCTTCTGCACTCATCTTCACAGGGATGGGGACAGACCCTGCCACAGGCAAGGGGTAAGGGGTTTCTCATGCGGATGGTCTGGACCGCTTCTTTATATTTGCCTTCCTTAAGTTGATTGATATATCTGGGAATATTGATTTCAGCAGGACAGGTCTGGGCACAAGGAGCCAGAGGATCATGTTCCTGATTAAACTTCATGAGTTTTTCAGAAAGGGTTTTTACCTCGATAATATCTTTTGGACAGGCCTGCTGGCATGCACCGCAGCCCACACATTTATCATCATCAACAACAGGATAGCCGTTGGGTCCAAGTTTAACAGCATCAAATTGACATGCTTTTACACAATCGCCAAGACCGATACACCCCACACCGCAAACTCGTTTGCCGCCAAACACAACTGCCATGGCTTTGCAGGAGGAAATTCCCATATAGTAGTATTTATCATCGGCACGAAATCCGCCTTCACACATATTATAAGATAACGGGCTTTCAGCCGAGCCTGCATCCACGCCCATTATTTTAGCCACTTCTTCCACGCCCTCTTTGCCTGAAATAACACATACGGAAGGCGGCTCAATACCGCTTACAACTGCCTGGGCAGCAGCGGAACAACCCGCATATCCGCAACCACCGCAGTTTGCACCGGCAAGGTTGTTTTCCACCTGGGCAATTCTCGGGTCTTCATATACGTAAAAGACCTTGGATGAAAGGCTGAGCACAATACCGCACACTGCACCAATGCCTAACATAAACAATAAAGCTGGGATCATAATATCACCTTAGTTTTGAACTTTCCTGTAATTGATAAAAAAAGTTAGTGGGGTTATCCCAATTTGTTTTTAAACCATTCCTTTAAATGACATAAATGTTAAGGCAATGATGCCTGCGGTAACAAGACCGATGGATGTATCCTGCAAAGGTTTTGGAACCCTTGCAAGGTTAATTCTTTCCCTGACGCCGGCAAAGAGTATGAGAGCAAGTCCAAAACCGACAGCATAGGCAAAGGAGGAAACAGTTGCTTGAACAAATGTATATTCCTCTTTAATATTGATTAAACAAACACCCATTACTGCACAATTGGTGGTGATGAGCGGCAAAAAGATTCCAAGCCCTGCATACAAGCCGGGGATACTTTTTTTCAGGAACATTTCCACAAACTGGACCAGGGATGCAATGACCAGGATAAAGGAAACCGTACGTAAATATTCGACGTTAAGCGCCTTTAACAGGTAGACGTCGACAATCCATGTGATAATGCCGGCCATAACAAGAACAAAGACAACCGCCATTGCCATACCCACTGCAGTCTCCATTTTCTTGGATGTACCAAGAAACGGGCAGTTCCCAAGGAACTGGGCAAGGAGAATGTTATTGATAAAGATACAGCTTATTGCAAGGACGAATAGATCACCCATATTATTATCTCCTTTTTATTTTTTACCAATCAGGTTCATCAAACAGAGCATGAGTCCAAGGCCTACAAAAGCGCCTGGTGCTTCAATCATGAATTGAAACGGGAGAAAATTGCCTCCCATTTCAAACACAGGGAGTCCTTCCCAAATGGTAAGGGTTCCGTTTCCTATAAATTCTCTGACAGCACCAAGGGCAGCAAGCGATAGTGTAAACCCAAGGCCGATACCTAAGCCGTCTGCAACGGATAAAACCGGTCCGTTCTTGCTGGCAAAGGCTTCTGCCCGGCCAAGAACAATACAGTTCACAACAATAAGAGGAATGAAAATACCCAGTTTCAGGAATAATTCATATGTATAGGCCTGCATCACCAGCTCCACAATAGTAACAAAGGTAGCTATAATGACTATGAAACAGGCAATTCTGACTTTCGACGGAATAACATTTCTAAGAAGTGATATTAAAAGATTGGAGAAAACCAGAACAAAGGTTGTCGCAACTCCCATCCCGATTCCGTTTTCAACCGATTTTGTTACAGCAAGGACAGGACAAAGCCCTAAAACCAGTCTGAAAGGAGGTATCTCAGCCCAGAGTCCTTTTGTAAATTCTTTTGCTAAGGATTGTGCCATATTATATTGTCTCCTAAAATATTTTGCCTTATTTCATCTGTTTGACAATTTCAGGTTTTAGTTTCTGATAAATTTCCTTTGCCTGGGCTGCAGCAACACTGACTCCTTTTGAAGTAACGGTTGCACCGGACATGGCATCAATGACGCCGCCATCGCCTTTTAGGGCAAAATTTGTGTCCATTGAAAGGCCCGAAAACTGGGAGACAAAAGAAAGGTCATCCTTGGCCCTTGATCCGATACCAGGGGTTTCTGCATGGGTGGTTACCCTTACATCTATAATTTCATCAGTGGAAAGGTTGATGCCCACCATCAGTCCTATTGGACCGCCAAAAGCGCTTCCTTTTGTCTCAAAAGCAATTGCTTTTGAACCATCGGAAAGAAGGCTTGGGAAAATCTGTAGTTCAATATCATCGGTTTTGACTGTAAACCTTTCCGCCAGCGGATCATTAGTGGCTTCCGGAAAGATATCTTGAATGGCCGGAGCTTTCTGAAATTTCAAGACCTGATTTTCAATCCGTACTTCAGTTCCTGATTTTACAGCAGCAAGCAATCCGCCTGAAACAGCTGTTAAAACTGTTAACACCACAATCATACTAATCATTTCACGCATTGTTTACACCCTTTCCCAAAGCTTTTGGTCTAATTGTGTCGATGAGGGGGTTCACAAGGTTCAATAACAGGATCGCCAGTACGGTACCATCGGCATAGGCGCCGATGTTTCTCATCAAAATAATCATTACTGCAGCAAAAAAACCGTAAAGAAGCATGGGAATTCGGTTTGCCGGTGAGGATGAATTCTCCGTGGCAAGGAAGAATGCCCCGATAAGCGTATATCCTGAAAAAAGATGGATCCCGGGGCCTGCATAGGAATCCGGGTTTGCCATACTAAAGCACAAGGCTGTTACAATGATGCCCGTAATAAACGAAACCGGGATTTCCCAGCGGATATATCCCCTTAAGATCAGGTAGATACCACCAATAATCAGGCCGAGCCCAAAGGTGGAACCAATGGCTCCCACCTGTTTGCCCATGATAAGATCGCCTGCGGGAAACAGACCTGCAACCTCTAAGGCTCCCTGGAATTTAAGAGCTGCCAAAGGTGCAAGGGCGGTAAAATCAAATTCATAATTTACATAGGCAGTATCAAAATCAAAAAAAGCTTTCCAGGAAAGCATTAAAAAGGCCATTCCCACAAGGGCAGGGTTGAACGGGTTAGCCCCGATACCACCGAAAATCGTTTTTCCGATAACCACTGCTACAAAGGTTCCTACGATCACAAGCCACCAAGGGGATGTGGCCGGAAGCATCATCCCGAAAACAAGCCCGATCACGGCAGCATCCAGATCACCGATGGAGATCTTGTTTTTGGATATGATATTCATGACAAGTTCCCAGATCATGGCACTGGAAAGAGATAGTGCAAGCACACCAACGGCTGGTGCGCCGAACTGAATAATACCGAAAATGATCGCTGGAAGGGCGGCAATCATGATATTCAGATTCATTTGGAAAAGACTGTCTCCATCATGCCAGAAAGGTGCATGGGATACTGTTAATTTGTTGTTAGTCATTGGCAGTCTCCATTCTAAGCATCTGCTCTAAGTGTTAAAAGCTCATGTTTCCCAAGCCGGATATATTGGTATAAAGGGATCCTTGCTGTACAGACATATGCGCAAAGACCGCATTCAATACAAGACTCAAGATCATATTTGTCGGCTGCCTCTTCATACAGGTCAGCCTCAAGGTATCGTACCAGAATATTCACAGGGACATTTACAGGACAGATCCGGATACATTTACCACAATTGACACATGCATTGTCTGATAATTCAGGGATGATATCCCTGTCCTGAATAATTACCATATCCATATCCGGTCGGACAGGATGGTGATGGGTATAGGTTGCAAATCCCTTCATGGGTCCACCGATAACAATTCTGTCCTGGTCGTTGATATGAATACCGAAGGTGTTTAAAATTTTATATAAAGGTGTGCCAATGGTGACCTTGACCCTGTACTGAGTCTCCCGCTTTCCAATAATCGTCAGGATTTTTTCAAAACCTGCAGATTTTGTTTTGTATGCCCGGGCCAAAGAGACCACAGCTTCAGCAGTGATAAAACAAACCCCCATGTCTTCCGGATTTTTTCCTGCAGGAAGAACGATGTTCAGATGGTCTTTTAAAACCATTGCCGGTAAATTGGATGGATATTTCATTGAGGTTTTGAATACCTGGATTGTATCAAATCCTCCTGGAATATTTAAATTTTCCGGAATTGTAATACAGAGTTTTGGAACATGAGTAATTTTTTTCAGGATTTGAGTCCCTTCTTTTATCTCATCCAAAAATTTACAGGTTACATATTGATTGGTGGTCGATAAAAGATCTGAATCGGCACAGGTGATGACAATGGTATCAATCTTCATATCATCATCGGCAAGAATCTTTAGCGGCGGTGCCCCGGGCAGTGTCCTTAAGTATTCATCAGCAGAGGCGATATCATCTTTCAAATCATATGTTATCGCATTTGTTCCGGTTGTCTGGTTTTGATCATTTTTGATAACAAGGTAGGTGGATATATTGCCAAAATCATCCGAATAGCTATCAACGGAGGCTATGGTTCCTGTTACGGGAGAAATCGTATATTCCGTACTTTCATAATACAGTCGTAATTTTTCTCCCTTTTCAACCAAGTCCCCTTTTTTGATTAAAGCCGGCCTTGTACTGTCAATAGGCTCATTCAATAATAAAGTAAGGTCGGACGGGATGGGTATTGATTCCGGCTCTTTAGGATCCGGTTCCACAAGATCATAGTTGAGCCTTGGTGGGGTTAATGTGAAAAACGATCGTTTAATCATAATAAGTCCTTGTTTTGTAAAAAGCTTGGGAACATTTATTATTGTTAATATGCAAAAAAAGCTTAATTAACTATAATGAATGACACGAATTACATTCTACCGGACCTGCTTCAAGATCTTCATGGCATCCCTGGCACTGAGCATGAAATGCATCAGCTCTCGATGGCAAGTCTTCATCACCTGTCTCTTCATGGCACTCACTGCAGTTGTAGGTTTCATCATCTTCAATGTTGTGATGGCAGTCCAGACAATCTTGGGTATAATCGCCTGCGTGTACCGAATGGGTGAATAAAACTTTGCCGGCTTTGTTCTGAAACATCATCCGTACTGGCTCTTCAGGTTCAGGGGGAGTAAAAGAGGCATAGCATATAATTCCTGTGATCAACAATGTGATCATAATAAATATAGCTACTTTTAGGTCTCGTTGTGATGTCATAATGCTTCTCTCTTGTCTAAGGGTTAGAGTTTAAGTGACAAACCCACAACTAGGCAGCGGTTATATTATATTGTTACTATATTGGCAAGAAAAAAATGTAAATTTAAGGGATGGTGCAATTGGCCGGGATGACTTGTGATTTTTTTCTGACAAGGAAAGGTTTATACTCTTCCTTTTTTGAAAGTGAGTTGTTTTTCTTTCGGATGATATAAAAAGACAGTCCAAAAAATGAAAACCCTGAAATCATGGAAACAATAGATGGGTCCATGTTTAAGGATGGTGCAAGACTATCGCCGATCAATGCACCGATGGTCAGTAAAATAATGGGAAATACATATAGAAGAAAAGTTATAAAAAGGATGGGTCTGGTTTCAAGACCTATGACCACATTATCCCCTTTTTCAACGTTAAGAGTATTTTTAACCGTAACAGTCATTTCTTTTTGACTGCCGGCAGTTTCGCAGCTGTCTTTGGAAGTGCAAGACTCGCAGGCTCCGGATCTAATGGTTTTTATCCAGGCAATAGACGGGTTTGCCCTGGTAACAATTCCGTTTTCAGTGATCATGATTCAATTATCATTTTTAAAATTAGGTATCAGGCAACAATATTCACAATCTGGCTGCGTTCATGAGCCGGTATGATATTCTGATTGGTCTGATTTTCAGGGGTTGTGGTTTGTGTTTCACTCGGTTCTTCAGTGGTTTGGGCCGCCAACCTGTCCTGCGCTTCCGGGGTGATGGTCACTTTAAAAGCCTTTTGGGCAGAATCGATAATTTCTGCAGTAAGATCTGCTCTGGATGCTTCAAGATTCTGGTCCCGAAGCAGTGTATTTTCAACCGGGGGAGTGGCATTAGGGACGCTTGTATATGCATTTGCCCCTTGTAAGCTGTTAATATCCATAATTTCCCTCCTTTGGCATCATAATTTTTTATCCTTTTATTTTATCCTTTTAAAGGATAAACCCG
>JAGLNZ010000179.1 GCA_023139225.1 Desulfobacula sp.
TTGACGAAGCAATCGCCCATGGGCAGGCTGCAGCATCCCGTGCTGTAACCTTGTTGGCAAGAGAAACTGTTCGTACCAGCGGCAATGTAGCAAACATTGACCCAATGGTGTGCAGTTCCTGTGGGGTATGTATATCCATCTGCCCATATTCAGCACCGTCTTTTACGGTTGAAGGCAGGTTTGAAGGAAAGGCTGAAATCAACCCGGTTCTCTGCAAAGGATGCGGTTTGTGCGTAGCATCATGCAGATCCGGAGCCATCCATCTTAAGGGTTTTGACACTAATCAAATATTTGCACAAATATTTGCTATGAATGAAGCAGTATAAGGAGATATCAATAATGGCTGGAAATAAAACTAAAATTGTTGCTTTTTTGTGCAACTGGTGCAGTTATGGTGCTGCTGATCTTGCTGGTGTCAGCAGGATGCAATACCCTGCTGACATCCGGGTTATAAGGATACCATGTACAGGAAGATTGAGTCCTAAATTTATTCTGTCGGCCTTAAGGGAAGGCGCAGACGGTGTCTGGGTGTCCGGCTGACATCCTGGTGAATGTTATTACCTGGATGGTAATTATTATGCACGCAGAAAATTTGCACTCATGGGAAATCTTTTGGAACATATGGGAATAGAAAGAGACCGGGTGCATTTCTCCTGGATCTCATCTGCTGAAGCCACAAAATTTGTGGATGTTGTTACAGAGGTTTCAAAAACCGTCAGGGCACTTGGGCCAAATAAAAAACTTGTAAAGGACTATAATTAATAAAGGTAAGTTTATGGATACCTGTATAAATAAAATCAGGGAAATTTCTTTGGAGCTTCTTGAAAAAGGGGAAGTTGACAAAGTTATTGGTTTTGCAAACGGAACCATTCCCATGGCAACAAGTCCTATTGCCGTTACATCAAAACAAGATATTGAAAAACTTGTTTTTAATTCAACATGCGGACTTAATCTTGCTAATTATCTAAAACAAAGCATAAAAGATCAAAAAAGTAAAATAGCTGTAATCGCCAAAGGGTGCGACGCAAGAAATATTGTCACCCATATTGTAGAAAACCAGGTCCAAAGAGACCAGCTTTATATTATTGGTGTACCCTGCAATGGAATGATCGATAAAGCTAAAATTGCATCATTGTTCGATGATGACATCACTTCGTTTTCCGAAGACGGCGACACCTTGAATATTACATCTTCCCTAAAAGAAGAAAAACTCAACAAAAAAGATTATTTAAGGGAAAACTGTCAATTATGCCTGCATAAAAATCCTGTGATTTATGATACGCTGGCAGCTGACCTTGTTGAAGAACAAACCCTTGATAATCCCTTTCCTGATGTTGAAAAAATTGAGGCAATGGATTCAGACACTAAATGGCAGCACTTTACCGACTTAACAAAAAATTGCATCCGGTGTTATGCATGCAGGAATGCCTGCCCGTTATGCTATTGCCCCACCTGCTTTGTTGACGAATCTGGCCCCCAATGGGTTGGCAAGGGCCAGGATGAAACCGATGTAAATACCTTTCATTTTTTAAGGGCATTTCATTGTGCGGGCCGTTGCACGGACTGTGGTGCATGTGTTGAAGCCTGCCCCATGGATATTAATGTCAGGGATTTTACACGAAAACTGAATAAAGATTCCTTTGAAATGTTTGGCTGGGAAGCAGGGCTTGACTTATCCAAACGTCCGCCTCTGGACGTATATAGTCCGGATGATCCCAACGATTTTATTAAATAAAAGGGGTAAATAATAAGGGCATACAATGAAATTTATAACAATTGATAAAAAAGACTGGGCCAATGGCATTGAAAAATCCAGAGAAAGCTACCGGCTTTTTGGTCCTGTTAAAGATAAAAACGGTTTTCTTATCAAGAGCCTTGAAACTGGTACCCTGCCTGACATGGACTATTATGATTGTGTTATGTCGGCAAAATCCGTATTGTTTCCGCAGACCCAAAAAATGCTCAGCACCACTCTGGATGAGTCACAAAGAAACCATCATATCATGAAAGAAGTAAAAACCGACACCTCCCCCAGGGC
>JAGLNZ010000018.1 GCA_023139225.1 Desulfobacula sp.
GGCCTTGATGGTGAACTTGCCCAGAAAGAAGTAGATCATCTTAACTGGATAGTGGCTGTAAACAAGCTTATTTCCGATGATAGTGTTCATGAACTTCATGTCCAGACAGACCACACCAAATGCGGTTTTGGCAAATGGCTTTTTGGAGAAGGCCGAAAAGAAGCAGAAGCGCTTGTTCCAACACTTGCTCCTTTATTTAAAAAGATTGAAGAGCCCCACAGGCTTCTCCATGAATCTGCCATATCTATGGCAAAGGTTTATAAGGAAGCAGATTCAGGTCTGCCTGGTTTCTTAGCCACGATAGAGGTTGCCCATCTTCAATGGGCTGCAGCCATACGGGACGCAATACTTAACAATGCCCAAAAGGTGACAGGGCAGACAGATCATACCCTGTGCCGTTTCGGCAAATGGCTTTACAGTGAGGATGCTGAAAAAATAATCCAGTCCGATGCAGTGCTGGCAAGGCTGTTTCAGGAAATTAAGGAACCCCATAAAAAACTTCATGAATCAGCAAAGGGTATTATTTCAGAATACCGGCAGGTTCATCCGGGCCTTCTTGATACGCTGCGGCTGAGACTTGATGACCATAGAAAATGGGCAGCAGAAGTAGCCCGGTCTTTGATAGACGGATCACAGATAAATGTTCAGACAGATCCTGCAAAATGTGAATTCGGAAAATGGGTTGAATCAGAAGAAATGACAAAACTTTTGGACAGTGATCCAATGCTGAATAAAATTTTTACGGCCATAAAAGAACCCCATGATGATCTCCATACCAGTGCTATCTTGATAAATGATGCCGTAAGAATCGGGGATCAAGCCCAGGCAAAATCAATATTTAAAAATAAGACTGAAAAATATCTTGAAGAGGTTGACAAACTGGTTAATCAGGCAATTAAATATGAAAAATCCCTGGTGGAAGGCAGGAACAAGGCCATATCAATTTTAGAAAATGAGACCGGCCCTGCAATGGACAAGACCCAGGAACTGCTTGTAAAGTTAACAGCCAGGTCTTTTGAACTCCTCCAGGGGCAAAAAAAAGCTTCTGAAATATTTGCTCACCAGACAACTCCAAATCTTGAAAAAACGCAAAAATTTTTAAGCGAGCTGAGAAAAGAGGCCGCTAAAAATATTTTGACGGATGAAGCAATGCTTGCTGCTGCCCGGGGCACAAAAAGAAATGTGGCAATTGTTTCCGTTATTGCTATTCTTGCAGGGATATTTCTGGCTTTCATCATTGCCAGGGGTATTGTGACCGTGCTGAAAAGAATTACCGCCGGAATGGGTGAAGGCGCTAACCAGGTGGCTTCAGCATCAAGCCAGGTATCCTCATCCAGCCAGTCAATGGCTGAGGGGGCTTCGGAGCAGGCAGCATCCATTGAAGAGACATCTTCATCCATGGAAGAGATGTCTTCCATGACCAAGAAAAATGCTGAAAATGCAGGTCATGCTGATGGCCTCATGCAGGAAGCCAATAAGGTTGTTGCCACTGCAAATAACTCAATGGATCAGCTTACTCAATCAATGGAAGATATTTCCAAAGCCAGTGAAGAAACTTCAAAAATTATTAAAACCATTGATG
>JAGLNZ010000180.1 GCA_023139225.1 Desulfobacula sp.
GTGGGAATCAGACCCTATGATGCAAAAGCGGTGGAGCTTGTCAAGCTTAATTTTGATACTGATGATTACCGTGATCCATACTGGTGTGATGCTTACGAAGCAACAACCTTTGTCGGTTTAGGCATAAACAAACCCGGGCCTTTTGATTTTTCCACCTCCACAGGCTCAGGACCTTTTTGTGAAGACGGGCTTGATGTTCTTTTGGGTGATCTTGATGACAAGTATCTTGCAAAGGTTCTTACAGATAAAGGCGATACTTTTCTTAACACCTGCGGTTTTGATACACTTGCCGATGAAAAGGAAAGCAGCGCCCTTTTTGATATTTTGAGAAAAGAGGCTGAAAAAAGCATTGTTTCACATATCGATACCGGCAAATTAAAAGAAAAGACCATCCTTGATCTTCATGAAGCACCCTTCTGGGATGATATTGCATTTTCCTGTATCAACTGCGGAACCTGCACTTTTGTCTGTCCTACCTGCTGGTGCTTTGACATCCAGGACGAAACAAAACGCAAAGCATCCACAAGGATTCGAAACTGGGACACCTGCATGTCGCCTTTGTTTACCATACATGCTACAGGACATAATCCAAGGGAAACAAAGACCCAGAGAGTCAGGCAAAGATTTATGCATAAACTGAAATATTTTCTTGATAAATACGATAAGGGGATCATGTGTGTCGGATGCGGCAGGTGCGTTAAAAGCTGCCCGGTTAACATCGATATACGTGAAGTGTGCAATACTATGAACTCATACGAAAAACAAAATTAGCGAACAAAGGAGGAAACATGGAAAACCCCTATCTGCCGTATCCGGTTCGCATTGATGATATTGAAATTGCAACGGAAGATAAATCCTTGAAAACATTTAAATTTGTTTTTTTAAACGAGGACGACGAAAAAAATTTTTCATATCAGGCTGGACAATTTGCAGAGCTTTCTATTCCGGGTGTAGGAGAAATTCCCATTGGAATTGCATCCTCCCCTGTTGAAAAAGGATTTGTCAAATTTACAGTATTCAGGACAGGCGTTGTTACCACATATCTTCATAATATGAAGGTAGGAGATATTATGGGTATCAGAGGGCCTTTGGGTAACTGGTACCCCTGGGATAAGCTGGAAAATAAAAATGTTGTCATTATTGGCGGCGGATTTGCATTTACAACGTTAAGATCATCTATTATTTATATGCTTGACCCTGCCAACAGGAGCAAATTCAAAAATATTGATGTTGTCTACGGAGCCAGATCTCCAGGCATGCTGTTGTATAGAGAAGAACTGTTTGAATGGGAAAAACGAGATGATATCAACATGCATATTACGGTTGATGGAACCGATGACCCAGACTGGAAATACCATACAGGCTTTGTTCCTACAATTGTTGAACAGAATGCACCAAAGGCTGATGAAGATACATATGCCATTATCTGCGGGCCGCCGATCATGATTAAATTCACACAGCCGTCCTTAACCCAGCTTGGGTATAAAGAGCATCAAATTATTATGTCTCTTGAAAATAGAATGAAATGCGGAATCGGCATGTGCGGCAGATGCAATATCGGAAAAGAATTGGTTTGTAAAGATGGACCAGTCTTTACTCTTGAACAAATTAACCAAACGCCGAAAGAATATTAATTCGGATATATTTATATTGACAAGTAACCATTGGTTAATATATGTTTAGTTTTTAATTATTGAAGCTAAGACAGTATGTCTTAAAATGATAGTAAGAAAAACATTTTATTGGAGGTAATTTTAAATGGCAACAATCGAGTTTAACGGGAAACCTTTCGAAATTGATGAAGATGGATTCCTTCTTGACTACAATCTTTATTGTGAAGAGTGGGTTGATTATGTTAAGGGTCAGGAAGGTATCGAAGAACTGACGGATGAACACTGGACACTTGTAAAAGTTCTTCAGGATTATTATGAAAAAAATGGTATTGCACCAATGGTTCGTGTTCTTTCCAAGCTGACCAAGTTTAAACTAAAACACATCTATGAACTTTTTCCCTCCGGACCTGGAAAAGGCGCATGTAAAATGGCCGGTCTTCCAAAACCAACCGGATGTGTATAGTAAAACCAGCATTTGATAATTTTAGTTAGATTTTAAAGGCTCTGCACTTAAAGTGCAGAGCCTTTTTTCTGTGCAGGGGGTTAAACTATGGCAGTTATCAATACTAAAGACAAAAAAATTCTTAACAATATTCAAGTTAATTTCCCCATCCATTCAAGACCCTATAAAATAATTGCAGATAGACTTGGACTTTTTGAAGATGAATTGATCGAAAGAATCAAGCATATGAAAAAAGACATGCTCATAAGACGAATTGGTGGGAATTTCAGTCCTGATATGCTTGGATACCATTCAACCCTTTGTGCTGCTGAAGTGCCTGAAAATAAAATCAAATTTTTTACAAAAACAGTGAATGCCTATTCAGGGGTAACACATAATTACAAACGGGATCACAAATTCAATATTTGGTTTACATTTATTGCCGGTTCTGTTGAAATAATAAAAACCAATCTTGAACAAATACGCAAA
>JAGLNZ010000181.1 GCA_023139225.1 Desulfobacula sp.
ACAATTAAAGCTGCTCTTATTGTTCAAAACTGCATTGCCGGAAATATAAAAAAAAACCTTGAGTCAAGTCTCAACTTTATAACTTTTGCCGCTCAAAAAGGGGCAAAAATTATTGTTTTTCCTGAAATGAACCTGACCGGTTATGTTTCAGGCCCTGATATCATTTCTATTTCAAAACCTATAAATACTGATATGACTGCCCTGTTTTCAAGCATGGCGAAAAATTTAAAAATCACTATACTTATCGGCCTGGCAGAAAAAACGCCAAATAATAAAATATATGCATCACACCTGGTTTTTAACCCTGAAGGATCATTTGACATATATAGAAAAATCCATACGTCACCTTTTGAAAAAAAATATTTTACTGCCGGGAACAAGATACAAATATTTAAATCACACGGACTAAAGTTTGGTGTTCAGCTTTGTTATGATGCACATTTTCCGGAACTTACACTTGCCATGGCACTTAAACAAGCTGATATAATTTTCATTCCCCATGCATCGCCCAGGGGCAGTTCACAGGATAAATACGATTCATGGACTCGGCATTTAAGGGCCAGGGCATTTGATAACGGGCTTTATATTGCCGCCTGCAATCAAAGCGGTGATAATTCTAAAGGGCTTTTATTCCCGGGGATAAGTATTTTAATCGGACCGGATGGGAATGTCATCTACAAATCAATTGATGAAACAGAAGGGATACATATTATCGATATAGAACAATCCGTATTAAGACAGATCAGATCCCATAAAATGAGATATTTTCTGCCCAACAGGCGCGGTGATCTATTTAAAATCTAAAGTTTATTCTTTTACTTTTTCTTTTCGGTTTTGTATATAAGCATCCCTTATGGCGACATATGGATCAATAGCTGCCTTTTTTAATGCTTCATAATCACCAAGACGAAATGAAACGGCATTAATCGTATCATAAGCTTTAATCCCTAATGAAAGCTCGCATGGCTCCACATAATTGACCGGTGTTAAAAAATAATCGCCGGCAAGTCCGAGTGTATCCCTGAAAGTTGACGGGCCTAAAACGGGAAGTACCAGATAAAATCCATTACCAATGGAATAGGAACCAAGGGTCTGCCCCAGATCTTCATTGGATGTGTGAAGATCAAATTCATTTTGAGCTACCTGACCGAATCCAAGAACACCAATGGTTGAATTAATTAAAAAAATTTCGATTTCAGTTCCGGCATCCTTAATTTCACCTTGTAGAATGTTATTGACAAATCGGACAGGGAAAAGAAGATTATGGAAAAAATTATTCACTCCTTTGCGTAACACTGTGGGTGTGATGGCTTTATATCCTGTTGCAAGAGGTTTAAGTGCTGCAAAATATAAAAAATCATTAAAAGAATACATTACATAATTAAAATAATATAAAGGATCTGCAATGCATTGATATTCGCTGGTTTCATCAAAATCTTCAAGAAGGTCTTCATCCAGCTCCTCATCTTGTGTCATGGATTGGGTGTTTTGAGCGATATAAACCGGGTTGTTTTTATTTATATTGCGCAAAGAAGCAGAAATGCAATCATCAGATAAAACAGGAACTATGATGTGGCTGTCCTGGGCAAAAACACAAGGGTTCAGGACAAAAACAGATAAAGCAACTATGAAAATCGAAAAACAATATTTTTTTTTCATGGTTAAGCATTTCCTTTTAACTCATTGATCATCATTATTTAAAATACAATTAGTGGGCTAAAAAAAATGACTAGTTGTTATCCTTGTTAAAGATGAATTTTCTTACAAGGGATTCAAGATCAAGTGATGATTCTGTGTTGAATATTTCTTCTCCTGATTCAAGCATGATATCGGAACCTCCAGGTAGAATATCTATATATTTTTGACCAATTATACCAGATGTCTTAATAGATGCAATGATATCTTCAGAAAGTTCAATATTTTGATCAATGCTGAATTCTACTTTTGCCTGTAAGCGTTCTTTATCAATACTAACATTTAATACTTTGCCGATTTCCACTCCGACCATTTCAATCCTGGCTCCTGTTTTAAGCCCGGAAACAGAAGTAAAAAATGCATAAACCTGATATTGTTTGTCTTTAATAAAATTTATTTCGCCAAGAACAGCGAACAGGTATCCGGTACACAGGATGCCAATAATAACAAAAAGTCCTACATAAAATTCTATCTTCCTTTTATCCATGTGGTTCCTTTTTAAGTAAATCTTAACTTATTTTAAACGTCTTCCCCCCTGATAAAGGCATTTAAAATTTTACTGTGAGAATCAAGGATGTCCCTCTTCGAGCCCTCAAACTTTATAACGCCATCGTCCAGCATTGCAATTCGTTGAGCAACATTAAAAATTTGGGGAATATCGTGACTGACAATTACAGCGGTAAATCCAAATTTTTCCTGGTATTCCTTAATCATTGAATGTACATTTTTTTTTCTCACAGGGTCAAGACCGGTTGTCGGTTCATCAAACAGGACAATTTTCGGATCAGTCACAACAGCCCTGGCAAGGGCGACCCTTTTTCGCATACCACCGGAAAGCTGTGCCGGAAACTTATCTTCTTCACCAATTAACCCCATTTGTTTCATACGTGTTAATACTTTTTCTTTTACCTGAATTTTTGTAAAATTTGAATTTTCAACTAGTGGTAATGCAATATTATCATATATGGTCATGAAATCAAACAATGCATTATCCTGAAACATATAACTCAATTCTTTTTGAAATGATTTTACGGCTTCCACCGGCAGTTGATGGAGTGGTTCTCCCTTAATCAGTATCTGTCCTGAATCCTGCTGGACAAGCCCTATAATGTGTTTTAACAGCACGGATTTACCGGTACCGCTTTTTCCAATAATGACAATAATTTCGCCTTTATAAATCGACAAATTAAGACCTTTTAAAACATGCTGGGTTCCAAAACTTTTCGTGACATCTATAAATTGAATAAAAGGGACTTTCATATTTTAAACCAGAAAAAACGTTATAATATAATCAAAGATAAAAATAAAAACACAGGATTGAACAACCGCGTTAGTCGTAGACAAACTAACTCCCCTGGCGCCGAAACCACTGTATAAATGCGTATAAAATCCACGATAGCAGCAAATAGTAGTTACAATAATCGAAAAAGCAAAAGCCTTGTAAAATCCACCGTTAATATCATTTATTTCAACGCTTTTAATAACCGTATCCATATAGACATATCGATTGATTCCAAGCATGATGGAACCGGAAATAAATCCACCTAGGATACCCACAACATCAAAGAGTGCGGTGAGCAGCGGAAAACTGATAACTCCGGCAACAATCCTTGGTGTAAATAAAAACCTGACAGGATTGATATGCATGGTTTTAAGGGCATCAATCTGTTCTGAAATCCTCATGACACCGATTTCAGCCGCCATCGCCGACCCGGCTCTTGCCGTGATCATAATCGCTGTAAAAACCGGCCCTAATTCACAAACCAAAGTCAAAGAAACCGCAGATCCCAAAGCAGCTTCCGACCCGACTTGGATCAGTGAATAGTATCCTTGAAGACCTAAAACCATCCCTGTAAAAAATCCTGTCAAAACAATAACAAAAATGGATTTTGTTCCAATAAACCAGGTATGGTCAATAACCTTGCTGAATTGAAACGGCAGAACAAAAATATTCATTACACCGATTAAAAAAAAAAGGACTATCCTGCCGAGGGATTCCAGCAATTTTAAAATTTTTTCACCAAATTTTTCAATGGATTGAATTAACATGATGCCTTTATATATCTTCTATACCAAGAAAATTCAAGATTCTAATAATTTGTATTTAATTTATTTTATTAAAACATGTGAAATTATATTAATTTAAAATTGACACGTATACAAAAATATAATACGTATAAAATATTCTATTAATGACTTATATAAATTATTACAGGATAAACAGATGGCCCAGAAAATCACATTAAGTATTCCCGACCTGCTCCATGAAAAGCTAAAAGAGTGGAGAACCTCTTTCAATTTTTCAAAAATGTTTCAAGAGGCTGTAACAGAAGCTATTCAAAAAAAAGAAGAATTTCAAAAACGATTTTCAGAAGAATTTGATATGCCTGATATTATCAAACGGCTTAAACATGAAAAGCTAATCTGGGAAAAAAAATATTACAAGCTGGGAAAAGCAGAAGGTCTTAGATGGGCAAAAACCATACATTATGAAGACCTTTTATACGTATTGCAGTTTAAAGATACGTATAAATTAATTTCCGATCCTAAAATGAATCAATACTTTGAGCAGGTCTATCAGACAACAGACCTTGTAAAATATTCAAATTCCGGGACGGTTGATCATGAACAAATGTTTATTGATGGGTGGTTTAAAGGAGTTTCAGAATTTTGGAACCAGGTAAAGGAAAAAATATAAATATGAAATCTTCATCGCATATTCTCGGAATTGATGTTGGCTCTGTCTCTATTCATATTGCAGTACTCAATGATGAGGGCAATCTTATTCATACCGACTCTTGTTGTCATCACGGAGAAGTAAAACAATCTCTTGTAAAATTAATCAAAAATATTGATATAAAAACCATAGGATATGTTGCTGCTACTGACTCAACACCTTCATTTATAAAAAAAAGCCAATCTTATGATGAGCAATTGGCCATCATACAGGCTGCTAAATATTATCATAGCAAATTTGATGCAATTTTACACATCGGAGGTGAAAAATTTTCATTGAGCCGGTTTGACGAAAATTGCAATTATATTGGAGCAAAACATAACACTTCCTGTGCTGCCGGCACAGGAAGTTTTCTTGATCAGCAGGCCAGAAGATTAAACCTGTTGGGAGGATCCCGCGAACTCAGTGAAAAAGCTTTTTCAAATTCAAAAAAAATACCTGATATTGCCACTCGTTGTGCGGTTTTTGCCAAAACAGACCTGATCCATGCCCAACAGGAAGGTTATGGTATTGAACAAATCTGTGACGGGCTGTGTTACGGTCTTGCAAAAAATATTTCCAACACACTTTTTAAATATAAACATGTCGGCAAAAAAATTCTTTTCTGCGGTGGTGTTTCTCAAAACTTATCTGTTAAAAACCATCTTGAAAAAATTACAGGGTTTAACTTTATCATTGATTCAAATTCAAAATTTTATTGTGCAACCGGTGCTGCACTCTGCTTGCTCAATGATATGACCAATAATAAAAAATTTAAAAAAATAAAGTTTTTATCTATAAAAAATTTTTTTATTCCAGCAAAAAAAGAGAACATCCTTTCATATCCAAAACTTGAACTTAAGCTTTCACAATATCCTGATTTTAAATGCTTTTCATCCTATGTCAGCGAAGATGTTGAGGCAGACATTTATCAGAATCCCAAAAAAGTGGCGACTCAACAAGGCTATATAGGACTTGATGTCGGATCGACAAGTACAAAAGCCATCCTCATCAATCATGACGGGATACCCATTGCCGGGTTTTATACAAAAACCGCATCACGGCCTGTTGTGGCTGTTCAAAAAATTTTCAAGGCCTGTGACATTTTTTTTCAAACCTATGGAATTCAAATTCAAATTAAAGGGTGCGGGACAACAGGTTCGGGACGACGAATCAGCGGTAAAATTATTGGTGCAGATATCGAACCGGATGAAATTACAGCCCATGCGACAGCAGCATATAATTTAAACAAAAATGTGGATACCATTATTGAAATCGGGGGACAGGATGCCAAATTCACCTTGCTAAAAGACGGTATTGTCACTTCCTCTGTCATGAATAACGTATGTGCTGCAGGAACCGGAAGTTTCATAGAAGAGCAGGCCTTAAAACTTGACTGCCCTTTATCTGAATATTCTGAACGTACCGAAGGTGTCAGCTCCCCTGTAGCCAGTGACAGGTGTACTGTTTTTATGGAAAGGGATATTAATTATTACTTTGCCCAAGGTTATCAGAAAAATGAAATCCTGGCCTCGGTTTTACACTCTATAAGAGATAATTATCTGACAAAAGTCGCTAATGTCGGTAACATAGGCAATTGTATTCTTTTTCAAGGCGCAACAGCCAAAAACAAGGCGCTTGTTGCGGCATTTGAACAAAAATTAAAAAAGCCCATCCACGTATCAAAATATTGCCATCTGACTGGTGCGCTTGGTGTGGCCTTATTATTAAAAGAAAAACAAATAAACACGTCTGGTTTTAGAGGATTTAACTTATGGAAACAACAGATTCCGATACGCCAGGAAACCTGTAAATTATGCACAAATCATTGCAAACTGACCATTGCAGATATTGAAGGGCAAACCCTTGCATATGGTTTTTTGTGTGGCAGAGATTACAATACAAACAAGATGATTCCAAAGAAAAACACCTATGACCTGTTAAAATTACGAAAACAAGCAATTCAAAAAAATAAAAAACCAAAAATTAAACACGATTTTGTCATTGGTATCCCAGAAGCACTCCACCTTTTTGAAGACAGTGATTTCTGGGTCCACTTTTTTTCCAGGCTTGGAATTAAAACAAAGACAAGTTCAAAATTGAAGCAGCCTGTAAAATTAGGGAAAAATATTGCACGTGCAGAATTTTGTGCCCCTGTGGTGGCCTTGCATGGTCATATCCAATATCTAATGGATAAAGCAGATTATATTTTCCTGCCATTTTATTTTGAAGAAAATATTAAGAATAAAGACAGACGCCGCCAACATTGCTATTATACGCAATTTAGTCCATCGATTATCTCCTGTCTTTCTGATTTCGATAAAAACAGATTGATATCTCCAATCATCAAATATCTCTATACTAATTTTCATACCAAACTGGAATTATATAAATCTTTAAAAAAAATATCCTCTGACTTCCTGTTTTCATTTTTTGATATCTCAGCTGCATATGATAGTGCCGTGGAATTGAAAAAAAATAATCAATTAAACTTTAAAGCATTATATCACCAATATAAATCCAAAGACTCGGATATCAATGTTGTTCTATTGGGAAGGCCCTATACGGTTTTGACCAAGACAATGAATAATAATATCCCGCAGCTTTTTGAAAACCTTGGCGTAAAAACCTTTTTTCAAGATATGCTTGATCTTGAAAAATCGGATTTTTCAAAAATTGATCCATTATTAAAAGAGATCCATTGGAAATATGTCGCACAAATTCTTAAAGCAGGATTTCTTGTTGCAAATACCGAGCATCTTTATCCTGTCTATATCAGTTCATTCAAATGTGCACCGGATTCTTTTGGTATCGACTATTTCAAACAAATAATGGAGAGCTATAATAAGCCCTATCTTGTATTAGAGCTTGATGAACATGATTCCAGTGTAGGTTATGAGACAAGGGTTGAAGCAGCTGTACGTGCATTTGAAAATCATAACAATTCAATTTCTAAAAACAAAAAGGCTGACATCTCTCATCTTCACCCCAAATTTTTATCAGAGATAGACAATAAAACCATTATTTTTCCTAACTGGGATTCATATACCGGCAGCCTGATTGTTTCTGTTTTTAAAAATGAAGGAATTCGTGCCCTTTTAATGGAAGAAACTCCTGAAACTTTGAAAAAAAGCATTCTGACCAATACAGGACAGTGTATTCCTTTAAATGCAGTGGCAGCAGGATTTATTCATACCGTAGAGAAAAACAACCTTGATCCTGCAAATTGTTTGCTATGGTTAAATACTTCGGAAATTGCCTGCAATATTAAAATGTATCCCTATCACATTAAAAAAATTCTTGAAAGAAATGGCCGGGGTTTTGAAAAATCAGGTATTTACAAAGGTGAGCTTTCTTTATTTGATATTTCTTATAAAGCATCAACCAATGCCTATTATGCCTATATGTTTGGCGGGTTGTTAAGAAGCATTGGCTGCAAGATCAGACCCTATGAAATTAATAAGGGACAAACAGACCAGGTCCTTCAAAAAGCATTGCGTATTCTGTGCAATGCTTTTGAATACGGGGACTCCAAAGAAGAAGCATTAAAAAATGCAAATCATATGTTTTTAAAAATTAAAACAAGAAAAGAATCACGGCCTAAAGTTGGTATTTTCGGAGACCTTTACGCCAGGGACAATGATATTATGAATCAGGATTTGGTTCATTTTATTGAAGAAAACGGTGGTGAGGTCATTACAACACCCTACTACAAATATATCAAAATTATTGCCAATTCTTATTTCAAAAAATGGTTTAAAGAAGGAAAATATTTAAGCTTAATTTCAAACGGGGCACTCCTTGTAGTCATGCAGGCAATGGAAAAAAAATATTATAAATATTTTGAACCCATTTTAAGTAAATCTGCATTTGAAGTAAAGGGGTCATATGAAAATATCCTTGCCGAATACGGCATCCTCCAGGAACATACCGGAGAATCCATGGATAATATCTTAAAAATACACCATATCATCAATGAACATCCTGATTTAAAGCTGCTGGTTCAAACCAACCCGGCATTTTGTTGTCCAGGGCTCATCACAGAGGCAATGGCTCAAAAACTTGAAGCAAAAATTAATGTGCCCATTGTCAGTGTTACCTATGATGTTTCGGGTGGCAATAAAAACAAGGTAATCATCCCATTTCTACAGGACTCGGGAAAAATGGATTATTCCCAAAGTCTGAAAGTTTCAGTCTGACGTTCACCAGGAAGATATGGTTTGATTTCAGGATGTTTTTTTAAAAATGAATTTTGAAAATCAATTCTTTTAACATTAAACCTGTTGTGACTGTCAACAGCCCTGCGATACCTCAGGTAATATTCATCATAGTTTTTAAAGTGCTCTTTGCTTTTATGTTCAGTGATATTATAAAAATTGACATAAGTATATTTCAATAACTCTTCAAAATTATCCAAATATTTTTGCAGGCTTTTATAATGTTGAGTAACATTTCTGTTATTATAAAATTTTTGAATATTAAACACCCAGTCAAGATTTCTTCCGGCAAAAAAGCTCTGATAATCAGATGTATATTTCACAAGCCGTTTGATAACTTCCTGGTTGCTGATCATTATATTTCTAAGTTGATCGATAAATTCAATTGTCTTTTTAATTTCATTAATTCTGGATTCAACTTTACTTAAATTTTCAAGCTTTACCAATGCTTGATCAAGGTTTGCTGTACTTTGCTTTAATTCTTCGCTGAGACGGATCATTTGCCTTGTCACAGGAGGCAAATGTGAATATCTATTTTTTTCCATATACTTTGAATATAGATAAAATTCGATACCGCCAACTGCTGAAAACGTGGTTAAAAAAACCATAAAAAGGATGATACCGGATTCTTTACGTGATTTATAAATAAAATAGGGTGTAGTGACAGGAGCAAACAGAACCATGAGTGCCCACCACCTGGGTTGGCTTTTATTATTACATTCATTAAGCATCAACGAAGCAAGAATTGCAACATAGACAAAATATATATAGTACAATATTAACCACCTTTAAAAATTTTTATATTATAATCTTTACCATCACTTGATATGAAAATCGCCCCATCTTCATCGGTCCTGAAGATATTTATTTTTTTATTCTTATATCTTTTTAAAACCTTATAATGAGGAAAACCATATCTATTGTGCCAGCCACAGGATATTATTACACTCTTGGCTTGTACTTTATCAAGGAAAAATTTAGTGCTCGATGAGGAACTGCCATGATGAGGCGACAGGAGAACATCAGAATTAAGATCAATATTATTATTAATACTTAAATTTTTTTCCCGGCGCCTTAAAATATCTCCTGGAAAAAGCATTGAAAAATCTTTGTATATCAACTTAAAAACAAGGGAATTATTATTCAAATTATATGAAAAAATCTTATTAGATGAATCATAGAAAATCAGCCGGGTCTTTTGAAAATCCAGTTCCATATCTTCAGTTAAAGGATTCCATATCTTTATATTCCGCTTCTTGCAGGTATTGATCAATGCCGTATAATTCCTTGAATTTGTTTCATCTGCATTTTTAATCAAAGTATGAACTTTAAAATTCTGTAAAATAAAAATAAGACCATTTAAATGATCAGCATCAGGATGGCTTAAAACAACGTAATCCAAAGCGCGTATTTTTTTTTGCCATAAAAGGGGAGCAATGATATATCTTCCCGTATCAAAGGAAGATATATCAGAAAAGCCTCCGCCATCCACTAAAATGCTGCTGCCGTCAGGTGTTTGAATAAGGGCACTGTTGCCCTGCCCTACATCGATTATGGTAATGTTTAAATTTGCGTTTGATGGTTTTCCCAACCCGGCATTTGAAAAATTGACTATAACCAACAGAAAAGAAAAGGCAAATATTAAAGCGGATGTTTTTTTGTGCCCTTTTAATACTAAAAAAATTGAAATGAAAAACAAATAAAGCGCTGTTACTTCAATCCATTGCAATGTAAAAGTCCTTGACCATGAATAGGGAATGGAAACAAGAAACTCAGAAAATGTAATCAAAAATAAAATGAGCGACTGGCACACATTGATAATAAAGGTTGCAACCAAAGGAAAATACGGGAAGCAACAAAGAGAGCTAAGTCCCAACGGCAACACAATAAATCCCAGGATTGGGATAGCTATAAGATTTGATATAATCTGAATATGCGATGCAATATTAAAATAATGCGCTGTCAGCGGCAATGTCCCAAGGCCTGCAAAAAATGTTACAAATATCATTAAGACTATTTTTGAAAATAAAGTGCTTTTCAAAAAAAATGAGTATTTTTTTAAAAGGGAAATACCACAAACAATAAAAACAACGGCAATAAATGATAATTGAAAGGATATGGAAAAAAGGGCTGCACAATCTATGGTTAATATTATAATTCCTGCAACAGAAAGGCTGGAAAAAATATCTTTTTCTTTTTCAGATATAAATGAAAACATAAGGACAATTATCATTATGAGTGCTCGTTGGGTGGAGGGAGAAAATCCTGAAAAAACAGCATAGAGTGATAACGGAACAATGGTTAATATCCCTGCAATTTTTTTAGATCTTCCTGAAATCAAGAGGCTTGGAATAAAGGATAAAAAGCGATAAAAAAGAGAAAAGAACAAGATGCTGACGATGGAAAGATGAAGCCCTGAAATCGCTAAAAGGTGACTGATTCCGGCCTTTGAAAACAGATCCCGCATATCAGAACAAAGAACTTCTTTTTTCCCGGTTATCAATGAGGCCATTATCATGCCGGATTTTGAGTGCTGAGTATGGTTCAATATAAAATAATAATAATTTGTCCTGGATTCTTCAATTTTCCGGATCAATTGTAATCCAAAACCGATTTGATCCGTTTGTGTCAGAATTTTAATTTTTCTTATGTCAGTGTAGGCCGTACCAAATATTTTTTTCAGTTTTAAAAATCTTTTATAATCAAATGCTCCCGGATTCATAAAATTTCGAACGGATTTAATCGATGATTCAAACACGATGATATCACCATACTTTGGAGCTATTTTTGATGCTCTATATATATTCAGATTGATCTTGCCCGTCACCTTACTTATGATACCGTCTTTTGTCTCTATTGTTTGGCAAAAAAGTGTTACTTTCTGTTTTCTTGCATAGTGTTTTGCATAGGAAACAATTTTTCCTGTAATAATGATTTTTTTTGAATCCAGATAATTGGAAATATGATGGGGCGGCAGATCAGGCGTTAACCTGACCTGAATGGAAAGATATCCAAGACAAAATACTAAACCAAGGATTAAAAGAAAACACTTGTTTTTATCAAAATAAAAGGCCAGGCAGACAAGGACAGACAAGGAAAAAACAGCCGATAAAACAAGAAGTTTATGAACAGGAAAAAAGTTTCCCGCTAAAATCCCTGCCATCAGTAAAAGGAATATGAAAAA
>JAGLNZ010000182.1 GCA_023139225.1 Desulfobacula sp.
CTTGAAATGACAGTTGTTCCACGGGCAACCAGTCCTGCAATCACAAGGGATGCACTGGCCCTTAAATCAGAAGCCATAACCTGTGCGCCCTGAAGTTTTTTAACACCACGGACCATTGCAATATTTCCGCTTGAAATTGCAATATCAGCCCCCATTCGAAGAAGTTCATTGGCATGGGTAAAACGATTCTCAAAAATGGATTCATGAATCATGCTGTTGCCATTGGCAATGGTCATCAAGGTCATGAACTGCGCCTGCATATCAGTTGGAAACCCCGGGTATGGCAGTGTCTTAATATCCACACTTTTAATGGGGGCCTTGCCGATTACCCTGATGCTGTCCGAAGAGGTTTCAATAGTTGTACCGGTTGCTTTCAGCTTATTGATGATGCCACCAATGTGTTCGGGTTCACACCCTTTAATGAGAACATCTCCACCGGTCGCGGCAGCGGCTACCATAAACGTGCCGGTTTCAATTCTGTCAGGAATAATTTGGATATCAACCGGATGAAGCCTTTTTACTCCTTCAATGGTAATAATGGCAGTTCCTGCTCCATTTATTTTTGCACCCATTTGGGTCAAGGCATCTGCAAGGGCAACGATTTCGGGCTCTCTTGCGGCATTCCTCAATACACTGGTCCCTTTTGCCAGACTTGCAGCCATCATTAAATTCTCAGTACCCGTGACCGTAGGCATATCAAAATAGATCTCATTGCCAATAAGTCTATCTGCCTTTGCTTCAATATAGCCATGTTCGATACTGATTTTTGCGCCCAGAGCTTCAAGTCCTGAAAGGTGCATATTTACAGGTCTTGCCCCAATGGCGCACCCACCCGGCATTGATACCTTTGCATGACCGAATCTGGCAACCAGGGGACCTAATACAAGAATGGAGGCTCTCATTTTCCGGACAAGATCATATTGGGCTTCAATTTTAATAATAGAAGAACCATCAACTTCAAGGCAGCCTTTTGAAACCTTGCAACTTGCACCCAAATCATCCAGAAGAAGCCTGATGCTGGTAATATCCATTAGATCAGGGACATTGGAAAAACATGTTCTGCCATCCACCAGGATGCTTGCAGCAATCAAAGGAAGAGCTGCATTTTTAGCCCCGCTGATTTTAATTTCACCATGAAGTTGCCTGCCGCCGATAATTTGAATTTTATCCATAACCTGAAGGTCACCCGTAAAATGGTATTAACTTTGTGTAATTTAAAAAAGGGTTTTGGTTAAAAGGCCAAAACCCTTTATTATTTATTGGTACCTGGGACGAGAGTTGAACTCGTACAGAGAATTTCTCCGAGGGATTTTAAGTCCCTTGCGTCTACCAGTTCCGCCACCCAGGCATAATTCTTGATTTTTTTATACCATTTTTCATTATTTTGCAAGCTTAAAACCAGAAGATTGTCACATTGAATGATTTCTGATAAAAGAAGTCTTATGGAATCAATAAATACTGAAAAATTAATCTTGGCTTCCAAATCTCCAAGGAGAAAAGAGCTCTTGGAACAGATCGGGATTAAAATTAAAATTTCTCCTTCAAATATTGATGAAAAGAGGGTTTCGATTAAAAATCCCGAAGAACATGTTAAAGAACTTTCCTTTTTAAAAGCAAAAAATACAGCTCTTTCATATCCTGAATTCTGGATACTAGGGGCAGACACAATTGTCGTTGTTCAGGACCGGATTCTTGGTAAGCCTCAATCCGGAACAGATGCTGTTAGAATGCTCAACAAGCTGAATAATTGTGAACATAGTGTATTTACAGCCTTTTGTATCCTCAATCAGAAAGCGGATTCCATGATTATTAAATGTGTTGAAACAAAAGTATATTTTAAACATTTAACCGATCAGGAAATACGTTGGTATGTAAATACCGGTGAACCGTTTGATAAAGCAGGAGCTTATGGTATACAGGGGATTGGAGCATTTCTTGTCAAACAGATTTCAGGCTCGTATACCAATGTTGTAGGATTACCTTTGTGTGAGACTGTTGAAGCACTTATGAATTTGAATATCATCCAATTTAAGGACTTAAATCACCATGTCATCCATTAAAGAGAACTTCGATAGAATAAACAAACAAATTATTGATACCGCAGTGTCATGCGGTCGTAAACCTGATACTATTCAATTGATTGCAGTCAGTAAAAGAAAAAGTGCAGAAACGATAATGGAAGGTATTAAAGCAGGTGCCAAACATCTTGGAGAAAATTATATTCAGGAGGCAATTGAAAAAATCGATATTATTGGAAAAAAAAGCGCCAGTTGGCATTTTATCGGACATCTGCAATCCAATAAGGCAAAATTTGCTGTTAATTATTTTGAATATATTCATACTGTTGATACATTAAAACTTGCAAAGGAAATAAATAAGCAGGCAAAAAAAATCAAAAAAATTCAAAAAATATTTTTGCAGGTCAATATCAGTGAAGAAGAAACAAAATCCGGAACCGGTATTAAAGAGGCAATCGAATTGATAAGGCAGATCAGTGTTTTTGAAAATTTATCCTTACAAGGATTAATGTGCATGCCTCCCTATTTTTCAGACCCTGAACAGGCCAGGATCTATTTCAAACAATTAGGACAGATTAAAGAAAAAATTATGGCTCATAATTTTGATAATATATCAATGACACACCTGTCCATGGGAATGAGCAATGATTTTAAAGTGGCCATAGAAGAAGGATCTACAATGGTAAGGGTCGGCACATCCATATTCGGGAGAAGAGATTGAAACTGCTACTTCACACCTGCTGTGCACCCTGCTCCATATATCCTGTTCAAATTTTACGGCAGATGGACATGGATGTAATGGGATTTTTTTATCGGCATAATATCCATCCATTTCAAGAGTGTCAAAAAAGAGAAGCAACCTTAAAACACTACTCTAAAACCATTGATTTAAAGGTGATTTATCAACCGGATTACAGAATCGAAAAATTTCTTCAATCCGTAGTTTTCAGAGAAAATGAGCGGTGTCGATATTGCTACCATGACAGACTCAAGGCAACAGCCCTTGTGGCCAAAAAAGGAAAATTTGAAGGCTTTACCACCACCCTTTTATACAGTAAATTTCAAAATCATAAACTTATAAAAGAAACCGGGGAGGCCATTGCAAAAAAATACAACCTGAAATTTTTTTACCATGATTTCAGGGAAGGCTGGAAATCTGGGATTGAAGAATCTAAACGGCTTGATATGTACCGTCAGCAGTATTGCGGCTGTATATACAGTGAAAAAGATCGGTATTTTAAAAAACAATAATAAACAACTTGTCTATTTGGCGTCTGACCGAAAAATTGGCGGTTTTCCAGTCGGGCACTATTTGGGTTGGGCTCTTTTAATCTGCTTGAGCATATTCACAAACCGTTTGTCCGTACTGTCAAGTCTTGCAGCTAGAACACCAAACAAATGCCTTGCCACATCAGGATATTTTTCAATCACTTCGGTCAATTTATTTCCTGGAAACCGTTTCACCATTGAGCGGCCTTTGGATACAATTGAAGCTGATCTGGGTTCGCCGGTAATGGCTGACATTTCCCCGAAATAATCACCCGGCTGAACAATTTCAGCAATCTTCTTCCCGCCTTTAACAACGTACAATCCGCCTTGAACAAGTTTAAAAAAATCAATGTCCGTATTACCTTCCCTGATAATGACGTCTTTGTCCTCGTATCGTTCAACATCCGGATTTATCAAGTAAGCCGGCAATGACTCCTTGGTAATGGTTGTCTTTTGTAAAACCTCTTCAAGCGATGTCTCTGATGTTCTGATTTTTTCAAGGCCTGCATCTCTTAATGTCACCATCCCTTCCAGCACGGCAACCTTTCTGAGTTGGTCCTCGGGCACTTCGGCACTAATGGCTTTGCCGACATCATCTGTGATTTCCATTAATTCATAGAGCCCGACCCGTCCCTTATATCCCGTTCCATTACAATGGCTGCAACCCTTGGGGCCATATATCTTTAAATCCTTTATTTCATCTTTTGAAAATCCATGAAATTCAAGATCTTTAGGATTATGCCCTGTAACAACCTGCTTGCACTCCGGGCAAAGCCGTCTGGTCAGGCGTTGGGATAAAACCAGAGTAACGGAAGATGCCAGCATATATGGAGGGATTCCAATATCAACCAGGCGGCCTATGGTCGAAGGACAATCATTGGTATGAAGGGTTGCAAAAACCAGATGGCCTGTCATCGCGGCCTTAATGGCGATTTCTGCGGTTTCAATATCCCTGATCTCACCCACCATGATAATATCAGGGTCTTGCCGTAAAAATGCTTTCAGTGCTGCCGCATAGGTCATGCCGATTTCTTCTTTCACAGGAACCTGATTAATTCCTTTAAAATTAAATTCAACAGGATCTTCTGCGGTTAAAATTTTGATATCATCTTTATTCAACCGGTTCAATACGGAATAGAGTGTGGTAGTTTTCCCGCTACCCGTAGGACCTGTTACAAGCAAAAGTCCATAGGGCCTTGAAATACATCTTTTCAAACTGTCAAAAGTTGAGGGTTCAAAACCCAGTTTGGTCAAATCAATATTCAGGGCGCTTTGATCAAGGATACGCATGACAATACTTTCACCAAAAAGTGTCGGTAAAGTGGACACCCTGAAATCAATGGATTTTCTTCTTCCGAGTCGAAGTTTTATTCTGCCATCCTGGGGAACCCGCCTTTCTGCAATATCAAGTTCGGCCAGAATTTTAATTCTTGAAATAACGGCATTTTTTATTGTGCTGGGAAGATTCATGGCTTTATACATGCTTCCGTCAAGCCTGTATCTTACCTGAAATGTCTTTTCAAAGGGCTCAATATGAATATCACTGACACCATCATTAATGGCTTTTGTAAGGATGCCGTTCACAAGCTTAATTATAGGTGCATCCGATGCCATGAACTCATCCTGAGCATCATCTTCAGCAGCCCCGACTTCCATCTCTTCTGCTGCCTCAGATACCAGAGAACCAAAATCATCAACAGAAGTAACCGGCTCGTCATCTTCAAAATCATCGTCAAAATGAAGAAAACTTTTATATTCTTCATCACTGATTTTATAAAAATCTCTATAGGCCTGGATCACATCATTTTCAGTTGACACAAAAACCTGAACCGTTTTCCCGGTTTTCTTTTGAAGGTCTTCAACAACAGAGGTATCTGTTGGCTCAACCATGGTAATGGAAAATTCTTCTCCTTTTAATCTAAGGGGAAATACCATTGCGGATTTTGCCATTTCATAGGGTAAAAGCTTTAATACCTTGGGATCAGGTTTGATATCAGATAGTTTAACGACATTATAATTGTAGAGCCGACCAAGAACGTTGACGATGGTGTCAGGATCAATATACCCCATATTCAAAAGGATATTGCTAAGTCGTTCATTGGTCTTCTTATGAACTTTTAATGCCTCATCCAGCTGCATACTGGTAATCTGGCCTTCTTTTGAAAGAATCTCTCCGATTTTTGTTTTTCCCGCACCGGATTGATCTTTTATTGTTGCTTTCAGGCTGGATGATTTGCGCATACTTAACTTATCCTTAAATTATTTATAATTCTTATAAATTCTAATACCACCGGCTAAAAGTAAAAGCCCGCCTAAAATATAAAAACTTGATCTGACAAGAAAAAGTTTTTGGCTGAAATATTCAATGGTTTCTACCTGCATCATTACTTGAGGGATACGATAAAAAACACCTAATCCCACGGCAACTAGAATAATACCATAATAAAATCCAAAATTCTTTTTGTCCATCTTAAATTATTACCTTTCAAATTCTTCTAACTGATTATTAAACAAACGCTCTATTTCTTCAAATAATTCCATCTGGGTCTCAAGATCCTCAAACAGCTCTTCGTTGGAATTTTGAAGCCGCGCAAGCTCTTTAGATAAACTCTGAATCTTTTGGCCATCCTGATTGTTAGATGCTTCTATCAATCCTTTATTTATATCTGCAATTAATTTATCATTTTTTTCAATGTTGTTTTCCAGGTTTTCAATTTTTTGCTTTGCCGGTTTAATTTTTATTGATTTTTGAGTGATAATTTCTGATTTTTTTTTACGCAATTCTTTTTTTGTTAAAAAAAATGTTTTTAATTTTTTTTCACCGGCATCCTGTTCATCTTCCCACCCCTCTTTTTCTAAAAATTCTTGATATGTTCCCTCAAACACTTCTACAGCATTATTTTTAAACACAATAAGCCTGTTAGCAATAGAATGAAGAAACATTTCATTGTGAGTTACTATGGCAACCGCGCCTTGAAAATTATCAAGGGCACAAACAAAGGAGTCACAAGACTCTATATCCAGATGATTGCTGGGCTCATCCAGCAGCAATAAATTCAAAGGCGACATAAGCAGCTTACCTAACATAACCCGTGATTTTTCTCCTCCGGATAATATGGATATTTTTTTTAGAGCGGCATCTTTTTCAAACATCATGGCCCCGCAGATATTTCTGGCTGACTGTCTGTCTGAATCAATTGAAGATAGAATAAGCTCTTCTTCAACAGTAAAATTGTCATTCAAAGATTGAATATTAGTCTGTTCAAAATAACCGAAGTCCACACCCGGGTTAATTTTGATACTGCCTGAAATAGACTGGATATTCCCGTTGATAAGCTTTAAGAGGGTTGTTTTTCCTTTACCGTTTTTGCCGATAATGGCAATACGGTCGTCAGGATAAACGGTTAAACTAAATTTGTCGATCAAAAGTTTGTCGCTTTGCCAGCCAAAAGATAAATTTTCTATGGTTAGTACCTGTTTGCCGGAAAAAGGAAGATAATTAAATTGAAATTCAAGATTTTTCAGTTTTTGAAGTTTCTGCTTAGACTGGGATTTTTCCAAAGTTTTAATTCTGGATTGGACCATGTTGGCCAGACGCGCCTTTGCCCTGAATCTTGAAATGAATTGTTCGATCTCTTTTTTTCGTTTTTCTTCATTCTGCCTTGTTTTTTCATAGACTTCCTCATCCTGGGCAACCTGCAAATAGTATTTGGATGTATCTCCTTTTATTTTTTTTATTTTTTGTCTGTGAATACCAGCAATATGCGTTACTACATTATCCATGAAACCTCGGTCATGGGTAACCAGCAACACTTCCCTGGGCCAGGAAATCAGAAACTGTGAAATCCATCTAATGGATGTAATATCAAGGTAGTTTGTCGGTTCATCAAGTATTAAAAGATCCGGCTCTGAAATCAATACTTTGGCAAGATTGAGCCTGACCTGGAACCCGCCTGAAAACTGGTAAGGATCTTTTGTCAGATCATTTTGATAAAATCCAAGTCCGGCCAAAATTTTTTCAGCTTTCCAGGAATGATCTTTTTCATGCTCTAAAAGCCCCAGCATGGCTTCTTCAATCACACTTTTTTTTGTAAAAACAATTTTTTGCGATAAAAAACCGATCCTGTATCCGGAAGGACAGGAGATACTTCCTTCATCCGCATGATCACTGCCTGATATTATATTCAACAGAGTGGTTTTACCATGGCCGTTACGACCGACAAGCCCCACTCTTTCACCAGGATTGATCCTGAAGCCCGCAGTATCCAGCAGGACCTGATCTCCAAAACTTTTTGATATGGCATCTATGTTCAGCATTCTTATCTTTCGTCGTGCAAATATTTCTTCTTTATTATTTATAAACGCCGTATCATATCATTGTAACAATGATTTATAAACCATAAGAATTAATCTTAAGCTAAAATAGTAAGAATTTAACGGTCAAAATTAGAGTTAATCCTGAATAGTTTAATCAAGATCTATCCAGTATTGGGACCATTTACATCTTTCTTTGTAAGGAAATTTGATAAGTTCGGTTGCAAGAATGGAAAAATCTTTATCTCTGATTGAGTAATATACCACCTGTTCCTTGCCTAAAATACTTTTAAGACCCACAGCAACATAAAGGGTCAGGTGTTTTTCAACAACAAAGCATTCAATTGCCCCTGTAATAATTTTCAGATCAGATTCATTTTGAATATCAAAAAGGTCAATCATTGTAATTTTAAAAGGCTTGCCATTGAAGTAATCAGTCGCATCCGTTCTGGTCAGTTCACATTTTATGAAATTTTTAAAACTCATTTCCACTCTGTTGAACTCAAAATCATCAGCCATCAAAGGATTGGATAAACAAATAATGAAAATAAATAAAGGGATTATAATCTTCTTCATAGACTTAAGCATTCTTTTTAATCAGCGTTTGAATTGTTTTTTTCAACTCTCTTAAGATAACCGGCTTAAGATGAACTGATCTGAACCCTGAAAATTTTGATATAAATTCATTTTTTACAGTTGGATTATTATAGCCGGTATCAATAATGATAGGAATCGTGTGATTAATTTTTAATACCTGCTCGACAAATTTATCCGATGGCATTCCCTGAATTATGTGATAGGCAATAACCATTTTATATTTCTCCGGTTGTAATTTAAAAGAATTAAAGGCCTGTATTCCGGTTTTAAAAATTTTAGCACGATATCCCATATTTCTAACAATAGTTTGTATAAGATGAGTTCTTTTTACATTTGGATCAACAATTAAAATATGGTTATTTCCCTGGATGGTATTTTGATCAATATCTTTTAACTCGTCTTTTCTCCATTTTTCTTCATTAAAAGGATGAAGTGATGTCACATCTATTTCATAGGCTTTTGCCAAAATAAATTCATCAACACGCTCATCGGAAATTTTGGTAATAAATTCTTTATTTTGGGCAATATAGTGTCGCAACCATTTGCGGTAGTTATAATCATTGCCTGTCAGGATTAATATTTTCGGACCTGCACTAGAGTTAACCTGGATGGAGTGGTAAATTAATGGATCATAAGAGAATTTGGCCTGGGTTTCTTTATAATTTTCTTCAATGAATTCAACTATAAAATCTCTGGCCAAACAAGGTGTTGCCAAAATAATCAATAAAAAACAGATAATAAACGATTTTTTCATTAATAGTTCCAGTATTCAAATAATTGTTTTATTAAAAAGCTATCGACAAATCCAAAAAAAATCTTGACTATTTAAAGCACAATCATTGAAACCCCAAGCATTATCAAAGAAATAATTCCTGTTATAATTAAAGCTTTTTTATGATCACTTTCTCTCCTGCCTCGGAAAACACCTAACAGCAAACCCGAAAGACTGATAAAAATGCCGAATATAACCATATATATGAGATAATACAAATATTGAATATCCCAATCAGTTCTTAATTTTAATTGATAAAATCGATCAAAAAATGTTTCAAATTCAGGTTGGGCACGATGGAAAACAAGTAAAATAGTAATTAATAATATCCAGGCCAGAATATTAAGATAAAATAAAAGGGTTGCCCAAAAATCAGTTGTTTTTCGTCTTTCCAAAGATACTCCTTGTTTTTTTATTTCATTTTATGTCTTTATATATTATTATTTTGCCATGGATTCCATAGCTCTTTCAAAAAAAGAATTTAATAATTTAAAAAATCTAGTGTACTCAACATCCGGCATTAATCTTCATGAAGGCAAACTCGAGCTTTTAAAATCTAAAATTGCCAAAAGAATGCGACTGACAAAAAAATCTTTTAAAGACTACCTTAGGTATTTAGATTCCAATGAAAAAGAGGTGATTGAATTCATTGATACGGTGACCACAAATCACTCCTTTTTCTTTAGGGAAAACAAAAGTATTGAATATATTATCAGTCAATTCAACCTTAACCCCCAAAAAGACAGGAAAGAATTTAAAATCTGGTGTGCTGCCTGTTCAACTGGGGATGAACCTTATACTGTTGCGGTACAGCTTAAAAATCTGGGGCTTTCTTTTTCAATTCTGGCCACAGATATTTCCCATACTGTTCTTGATATCGCAGCAAGGGGCATTTATAAAAATGATAAAATTCAAAAAGTTCCCTTACCAATACTTCGCCGTTTTTTTCAAAATGGAACCGGCAAATACACAGGACATATCAAAATAAAAAAAGAAATTACCCGGCATATTGTGTTTGAAAAATTTAATTTGATTGCCGATCCACTGCCACAGGCAAATTTTGATGCTGTGTTATGTAGAAATGTGATGATTTATTTTGATTTAAAAACCAGTGAAAAAGTTATCAATAAGCTTTATCAGGCAATCATCCCCAAGGGATTCTTTGCCATAGGAAATGCAGAAAGTCTTATGAATCTAAATCATAAATACAAATCCATAAGAAAAATCCCCAGCCTTTATATAAAATAGAATCCTTTATATAATATCCTTTATTACGAATCAAAATTCAGCTATATTACAGGATATAGCTACCAATAATCAGAGTCATACGGGATGGTATTATGGGACATGAGGACAAAGGACATTTTGCAGCAAAACATAGCGACAGACAAATCAATGAAACCACAGCCAAAAAGATACGAGTTCTGGCCCAAGACAACTGCTTAAGTTGTTCTTCAGCCCATCGGGCTGGAAAATCACTTGCTGTATCTCCCCTGGAGATCGGTGTACAGACAGATCTTTTAGAATATCAAATTTCAGAATGCCAGCTTGGATTATTTGGCTATAGTGATGGAAAAAAAAGAATTGATCTGGATATTAAAATTTCATCCGATTTAAACGAACTATTGGAAAAGACAAATAAAAACGGCAGGATATCCTGTTTGGAATGCTGGGATATTGCAAAGCATCTAAAAATAAAAAAACTGGATGTAGCATCGGCCTGTGAGAAAAAAAATCTTCGCATAAAGCCGTGTCAATTGGGTGCTTTTTAAATATTTATTAGCTATGATTGTTGGTACGGGTAAAATCAAATTCCGGTTGTATGATATAAATTCTTTAAAGGCAAAACGTAAAATTGTTAAATCAATCATACACCGGATAAAGAATAAATTTAATATTTCGATCGCCGAGACTGACTTGAATGACAGTCATGACTGGGCGGAAATCGGATTTTCAATCATTGGGAATAATGCAAGGGTTGTGAACTCAAAACTGGATAAAGTTATCAATATGGCTGATGATTTAGGGCTTGCCATGATTGCAGATACCCAGATTGAAATCATTCATCTATAGCAAGTTTTTTTTGGGTTTTCCGCTTTCTTCTTTGTTTTTGTTTCCGTATTTTTTCTATTCTTTTTTGATCTTTTTCAACCCCTCCGGTCATATTTGCTTCAATTTTTTCAACAAGGCTTCTCAGTGCAAGAAACCTGTTTAAATGTTGGGATCTTGCTTTTCCGCATTTCACAGATAAATTGGTTTTTTTATGTTTTAGAAAAACAGCAGAAGATGTTTTGTTGACCTTTTGCCCTCCCCTGCCGGAGGACTTGATAAATTTCTCTTCAATATCTTCTTTCTTAATTCCCAGGACAGCCATTTTTTTTTCAAGCTTTAGTATTTTTTCTTTACTTGGGCCCATTCTTCTCCTGATAAAATTTCCTTTTACTTTTCTGGCTATATAATTTAATTAAAGTTTCAACCTTTAACAAGAATTAAAAAAGGATTTGAACTATGGGTGCAAAAAAAAATAATAGTGATACAATTCTTTATATTTTAACTTTTCTTTCAATTGTAACACTGATCGGCAGTTTTGCAACTCACTTGATTACCGGCAACTCTGCCTTTATTTCAATGGATTCTTTAGGGGGAAGTATCTTAATAGGGTCTATCTTCTTTTGTTATTTGTGTTGGTTTATATATGATTCAAAAAATTCAAAAAAATTGTTGGCAATTGAGGCGGTCAATTTAAATATGAAACATAATCCCACAGTGTTCTGCATGTATGCTTACTGGTTTGTATTTATACTGGTTCCTGTTATATCCAACTTTTTTTGTTAATGTTAAAACAGAGTGATAAAAAAT
>JAGLNZ010000183.1 GCA_023139225.1 Desulfobacula sp.
GAACCAAAACGACGCAGGTCAAGGTACCAGGAGTATGTCTCAGGGTCTATCCCAGCTTGAATGATTCGTTGCCTCAGGACGTCAAAACGCTCTTCACGTTGACTGCCGCCAATAATCTCGCCGATCCCGGGTAACAGGATATCTATGGCCGCGACGGTTTTGTTGTCATCATTTACACGCATATAAAACGGTTTTATTGTTTTGGGGTAGTCCCTGATTATCACCGGTCTCTTGAAGACTTCTTCTGCTAGAAATCGTTCATGCTCAGCCTGAAGGTCCACACCCCATTTAATAGGAAATTCAAAATCACGACCTGATTCTTGAAGTTCATCAATCGCCTCTGTGTAGGTGATCCGGGTGAAAGGGGTGTCCAATATACCGGTGAGTCTGGAAATAAGTTTTTTATCAATAAAGCGGCCAAAGAGGTCAATGTCATCACTGCATTCATCCAAGGCCACACGTACAAGATACTGCAGCATCTCTTCAGCCAGGTTCATATCTCCATTAAGATCGCAGAATGCCATTTCCGGTTCCAGCATCCAGAACTCTGCCACATGCCGGCTGGTATTGGAATTTTCCGCCCTGAAAGTCGGGCCAAATGTATAGACATCACCCAAAGCAAGGGCAAACATCTCAGCAGACAACTGGCCTGAAACCGTCAGGTTGGATTCCTGGCCAAAGAAATCGTGTTTAAAATCCATTTTGCCCTGTTTTTTTACCATCTCAGGATCAAGGCTGGTTACCCTGAACAATTCGCCTGCACCTTCGCAGTCAGCTCCTGTGATCAAGGGAGTGGTCAGATACCTGAATCCTTTTTCCTTGTAAAATTTATGAATGGCAAACATCATCTCTGATCTGATTCTAAAGGCAGCTCCATACTTGTTTGTCCGGGGTCTCAGATGGGCAATGGTTCTTAAAAATTCATCCGAGTGTCTCTTTTTTTGAAGGGGATAGGATTCCGGTGCAATATTAATAATTTCAATATCTGATGCCTGGATTTCCCATTTTTGCCCTTTGCCGGGAGATTCCACAAGCTGTCCTGTAATAATCACGGAAGTGCCCGTTGTAATCTTTTCTATATCCGGGTAATTTCCAAGATCATTACTTGCAATAACCTGGATGCTTTTTAAGGCTGATCCGTCGTTGACCTCCATGAAACAAAATTCTTTTGAATCCCTTTTGGTTCTGACCCATCCCTTGATAAGGACTTCTCCTAAGGTTTTTTCAAGTTTGAGCAACACATCGATTTTTGTTCTTTTCATTGCTTTATCCTGCAAAAAATAATATATTAAAAAATTTGATTACACCTAAATATTTAAAGAGCATATTTTATAAATTTCACTATCATGCATAAACAAAATTATCAAGATATCCTTGCACTGATCCAGACACCGACACGATACGTGGGCAATGAGATCAATGCCATTAAAAAAAATTTAGAACAAATGGAATTAACATTTGCCCTGGTATTTCCGGACCTGTATGAAATCGGAACCTCTCATTTCGGGCTTCAGATTCTATATTCCATTTTAAACAGCCATAAAAATGTTGCGGCAGAGCGTTTTTTTTCACCCGCCCCGGATATGGAAGCATATCTGCTGGAAAAAAAAATTCCCTGCCTTTCCATGGAGTCCCAAAAAGAGCTGAAAAGCTTTGATATCATAGGGATCAGTCTCCTTTACGAGCTGAACTTCACCAATATCCTGACCCTGTTGAGCCTGTCCCAAATTCCTTTTTATTCTCAAGAAAGGGATGATGTGTTTCCTCTTATTATTGGCGGCGGACCCTGTGCCTTTAACCCGGAACCCCTGGCTGATTTTTTTGATGCCTTTGTTATCGGGGATGGTGAAGAGGTGGTTGTTCAAATTTCAAATCAGGTCATTGAATTTAAAAAACACGGAGACGGTAAAAAAAAGACCCTGCTCAAACTTTTGTCAAAGATAGACGGAGTTTACGTGCCCTCATTTTTTGAACCGGCATATGATAGCCTTGGTATCCAGACCGTTACCCCGATATATGAAGACTATAAAAAAGTTAAAAGGGCGTTTTTACCGAGTCTTACCATGGACTATTTTCCCACATCTCCGATTATTCCCTTTGCCAAGCCGGTTCACGACAGGCTGAGGCTGGAGATTGCCAGGGGGTGTTCAAGGGGGTGCAGGTTCTGCCAGGCCGGTATGATATACCGTCCGGTCAGGGAAAGGTCATTGGATGATCTGATTAAGATCACAAAAAAATCATTAAAAACAACCGGGTATTCCGATATTTCTCTTTTGTCTTTGAGTACAGGGGATTATTCAAATCTGCCCCAATTGATGGAGCGGCTTCTTGATCTGGGCCAGGGCCATTGCAATGCCATATCTCTTCCATCTATACGGGCGGAAAAATTAACCCCGGAATTGATGAATATTATTAAGAAAGTCAGGAAAACCGGTTTTACCATTGCACCGGAAGCAGGATCCCAGCGCTTAAGAGATATGATCAACAAAAATCTTACAGAGCAAAGCATTACAGCAACGGTTGAAAATGCACTGAATCTGGGCTGGAAGAATATCAAACTATACTTTATGATGGGGCTTCCCTTTGAAACATCCAAAGACATAGAGGCCATCTGCAGTCTTTCAAAACGGATGGCATCAGCCTATGCCAAGGGGAAAAAGATGATTAACGTCAGTACGACCTGTTTTATTCCCAAGGCCCACACGCCTTTTCAAAGGTGTGCCCAGATGACTTTGGATGAAACCAAAGAAAAACTGCAATATCTAAAGGATAATTTAAGACATCGAAGAGTGAAGCTCAAATGGCAAAGCCCTGAAATGAGCCTGGTTGAAGGGGTTTGGGCAAGGGGTGACAGGAAATTGTCAACGCTTTTGGTTGCGGCTTTTGAAAATGGATGCCGCCTGGACGGGTGGACCGATAAGTTTGATTTTTCCTTATGGCAAAAAGCGTTTGAAAAAACAGGGATTGATCCCTTGTTTTATACGTCACGCCAACGCCATGATGAAGAAGCGCTTCCCTGGGATATGATTGACTCAGGTGTGTCTCCTGAATTTTTAAAAAAGGAATTTCAAAAAGCCGAAGAAAGATCACTCACGCCTGACTGCAGGGAAGATGACTGCACAGGTTGCGGCGTGTGTGATTTTAAAAAAATAAAGCCGGTACTCCACGATATCATTACAGATTTCCAAAAAACTGATCCAATAAAAGATAACACCCTGAAAAAGTTGCCGGATGAGGCCTTTAAAAAATTTGAGATCTCATTTTCAAAGCTTGGGACAGCAAGATTTTTCGGTCATCTTGAACTTGCCACTATTGTTCAAAGAGCCGTGAAAAGGGCCGGGTTAACTGTTAAATATTCACAAGGGTTTAATCCTTCCATGCGGCTTTCTTTTGAAAATGCCCTGCCCGTTGGAATGGAGAGTGAACAAGAAACCCTTTTTATTTATCTTGAAAAGGATCTGGCATGCAAAACAATTGTTGAGTCAATAAACAACACGCTTCCCCAGGGCCTTCTTATCACAGGGTGCAAGCCTTTTAACAAACTTAAGAAAAGAAATGATCAACCCTCTTGTTATACCATCAGGTTTGCTGATGTTTGTCTTGAAAAAGAAAAAGTGGATCAGTTTTTGAATTTATCCGAGTTTATTGTTGAAGATTTAAGCAAAAAAGGGAAAATAAGGAAAACTGATTTGCGAAAAGTCATTGAAAAAATATCTTTTAGTGGTTTACAAACCATTGAAATGGTTTTAAAAAAATATAATGAAAGAACCATAAGGCCCACGGAAATACTGACAAAATATTTTGAACTGGATAAAGAGGTCATAAATTGCGCAAGGATAAAAAAGATAACCATAAGGTCACACGAAAAACAAGGATAAACCCATGTTAAAAGAGCTTGTTGTGAATGCCGCCCCCCATGAAACAAGGGTAGCGCTTCTTGAAAACGGCACCATTGTAGAAGTTTTCATTGAAAGGGAAGATGACACATCCATTGCCGGAAATATTTATAAAGGACGGGTGCAGCGGGTCCTTCCGGGGATGCAGGCCGCATTTGTGGATATCGGGTTTGATCAGGCCGCATTTATTTATGTGGATGATGTTCTGGATACAGCCAGCCATAAGATGTATCAGAAATTTGAGCAGGACAATGATATGGAAGCTGATATTGAATCCGATGATGAAGATATTGAAACAACAGACATGGGGGAAAATCATGCGTCCTGGAAAGCCTCTTTAAACCAGGACTGCAGTATTGAAGATTTATTGACAGAGGGCCAGGAGATCATGGTCCAGGTAGCAAAATCATCCATTGGCACCAAAGGCCCCAGGGTCACCACCCATATCTCCCTGGCAGGCCGGTACCTGGTATTAATGCCCACGGTTGATCACATCGGTATTTCAAAAAGAATTGAAAATGACATAGAAAGAACACGATTAAAAGACCTTTTATTATCTATCCGGAAAAATAAGTTTGGATATATATTCAGAACACAGGCCCAGGGGATTGATGAAGACACCATTAAAAAAGAACTCGATTTCTTAACCAAAACCTGGGACGCTATCCTGGCAAAGAGCAAAACAGTCTCTGCCACATCCCTTGTATATAAAGATCTTACCGTGACCTTCAGGGCTGTCAGGGATCTTCTGGCCAATGAAGCCGATAAGCTGATTATCGATTCAAAAGAAGAATATGATAATGTTCAAAATTTTTTAAAAAAGCTGATGCCGGATGTGAACTTATCTGTGGAGCTGTACCAGGGAAGGGAATCTATCTTTGATGCCTATAATATTGAAGGGGATGTGGCAAGGGCATTAAAGAAAAAAGTATGGCTTAAATCCGGTGGATATATTGTCATTGATCAGACAGAAGCCCTGGTAGCCATTGATGTGAATACAGGCCGGTATGTGGGAAAGCATAATTTTGACGAGACTATTCTTAAAACCAATCTAGAGGCTGTCAAAGAGATTGCTTACCAGACACGGCTTCGAAATATCGGCGGTATCATTATCATTGATTTTATTGATATGAAAAGAGAGCAGCATAAGGACAAGGTCATGGCACATATGAATGAAGCCATGAAAAAGGACAAGAGCCAGACAAATGTGCTGCCGTTAAC
>JAGLNZ010000184.1 GCA_023139225.1 Desulfobacula sp.
CTGCAATTAGTACGGAGCCTCTACACCTCTTAAGGCGTAAGGGCTCCATTAATTAATCCTTCTCAAATATCATTGAATCCAAGCTTTTCTTTACACACACCATAAATATTGGTATTGAATTACTGATCAAAATTTTCAAATGTTTCAGGCCGGATATTATTATTCATAAAAGATATTTTAAAAGGGGAGAAAATCACCCCTCACAAGGTTTGAAAGAAAGATGGGCTCAAAAAAAGACAAACGCAGGCAAAGACATGACCGGGCCGGCAAGGATGTCGCAATGCCGGTACCGGCACCGGGAAACCAGATGCCGGATGATTATGTCCTGCTCCTGGAAAATCTCAAAACCCGTATCCAACAGGAACGGCTCAAGGCTGTTTTTTCCGCCAATGCCGCTCTGGTACTGATGTATTGGGATATCGGCGCTCTTATACTTGAAAAACAGCAGGCCCGGGGCTGGGGAGCAAAAATCATTGACCGACTTTCCCATGACTTGAAAAAGGCGTTTCCACAGATGTCCGGGTTTTCTCCTCGGAATCTGAAATATATGCGTAAATTTGCCGAATCCTGGACAGACCGTAAAATTGTGCAACGCACCGTTGCACAAATTCCCTGGCGCAGTAATATTGCCATGCTGGATAAACTTCAAGACCCGGAGCAGCGTCTCTGGTATGCTCGGAAAACCATTGAAAACGGCTGGAGCAGAGACATCCTGGTGTCCCAGATCAACAGCCGCCTGCACGAGCGCATGGGAAAAACCACCAATAATTTCGAAACCGCCATGCTCCCAACAGACTCGGACATGGCAGACCAGATTTTCAAAGACCCCTATGTGTTTGATTTCCTGGGCACGGATGAACTCCGCCGGGAATCAGAACTGGAGCAGAAACTCATGGATCACCTGGAAAAATTTCTACTGGAGCTGGGCCAGGGGTTTGCCTTTGTGGGCCGCCAGGTTCACCTGGAAGTGGGGGAGGACGATTTTTATATCGACCTGCTCTTCTACCATTTAAAATTGCGCTGCTATGTGGTGGTGGAACTGAAAGCCGGAAAATTCCAGGCCGGATTTGTCAGCCAGCTCAACATGTACATGAACATCGTAGATGATCTGCTGCGCCACCCTGATGACAAAAAGACCATCGGCCTTCTTTTGGTCAAAGAAAAGAGCCAGACCCTGGCCAAATATGCCCTTCAAGGCTATACCAACCCCATCGGCGTTGCCAAATGGGAAAAACAGATCACCGATTCCCTGCCCGAAGAACTCAAATCCAGTCTGCCCACCATTGAAGAGATTGAACAGGAGCTGGGGCGACAGGACCACTCACCGGATCAGGATCAATAAAATGGTCAAGACCTTAAACAAAAAGCAGATTCAGGACGGGTGGCAGAACTCCATTACTAGGGAGCGGGATATCAAGAAGGTGCTGCGCCAGACCTTATTTAAATATAAACTCCACATTGATCAGGAGCTGTTTGAGAAAGCATCCGGGTATGTCTGTGAGCACTATTGATACATTGAAGAAGAAACAAAATTATGAGTGAATACCAATACTATGAATTCCTGGCAATCGACCGACCCCTGACCGCTGAGGAGACCTCGGTTCTGCGGTCGCTTTCAACCCGGGCTCAAATTACGCCGGTCAGTTTTACCAACGAGTACAACTGGGGAGATTTCAAAGGTGACCCAGACAAGCTGATGCAGTGGTATTTTGATGCCCATGTGTATGTCGCCAACTGGATGACGGCTGTTTTTATGATCCGCCTGCCCATTGATGCACTGCCCGAAGAAACAGCCAATGCAATGAAGGTGCCTTATATATTAGATTTTAAGGCTGGCCGGACCCATTGGGTCATTACCTGGCGCCTGGAGGAATCGGAAAATTATGACCGCTTTGGTGTTGAAAGTGGTCAGGGCTGGATGGCCCGCCTGGCCCCGGTAAGGGATGAGCTGCTGCGCGGGGATATCCAAAGCCTTTATATCGGCTGGCTTGCGGCTGTGACCCAGGGAGCCGTCGATGCTGATCAAACAGAGCCGCTGTCGGTCGGCGGACTTGGGGATCTGACATCCTCCCAGCAGGCCCTGGCAGAATATCTGGAAGTGGACCCGGACTTATTAGCTGGTGCAGGCATGGGCAGGACAAAATTTCAGCCTGAAGCGGTTTCTCAAAAAAGAAAAGAAAAATGGATTGAAGAATTACCTGAAAAAGAAGTAAGAGCAATCATAAAGCAGATTCTGGATGGTAAGGGACCCCAGGCGGAAAGGGCATTGAAAAATCGGTTCACAGCCTGGAAGCGGAATTTGCAAAAAGATATGAATAAGGTACCCCGGCGCACCGTGGGAACGCTGTGGAAGAATTCAAAAAAAGCAGAAAAGATACGCCTTGAACAGGAGGAGCATGACCGGATGAGGGAAGAGATCAGGCGCCGCAAGGAAAGAGAGGCATATCTGAAGAACCTGTCAAAGAATTATCCGAAAATGTGGAAGTCGATTGAACAGACCGTCCGGCGGGGATCCGGCCTGGCCTACGACGAAGCCTGCCGTTCCATTGTCGATATCTTTGATGCCCATGCGCTGACCGGGAACCGCAGCCGCTTCCGACAGGAGCTGGAAAAATTCATGGCAGGCAACATGCGGCGCAAAGCCTTGATTCAACGGTTGATAAAGGCCGGAGTGTGGAAGGATACATAAAAGATAATGAATACTCTCGAAAACATAATCGTACAGGTCACGGCAGGGATGAACAGCGATGATGAGGCTTTCAAAGCCTTTAATAAAACACTGGCGGACAATATTACACTGCCGACAGACGCTTTTGTTATCGGTGTGCCG
>JAGLNZ010000185.1 GCA_023139225.1 Desulfobacula sp.
TATATGAAAAAATACTTGGAGGGCCCTTTCCATATGGTGTGCTTGAATATATTGATAATCAATTACCTGATAATTCTGTAATAAAGGGGGAGACTAAAATCCTCTTATACTATTATTACGACAGAAATCAGCTTTTTAATCCTGGTGAAGGAAAAAAAGAATCTATAAAAAATATTTACAGGTTGGTAAAAAATAAAGCCTTAAGCAATCAAATTTTGACCAGTGGGAACCAGAAATATAAATTATATCGGATAATTCCTAAAAATGAGCGAAAAGTTTTTTTTAAAAAAAGAAAGCTTGTATTTAGAACTATTTTTTCAAATTGGACAGGGAAAGATACAATCCCAATGAGTGATATTTCCAATGCTGAACCATTTTTATCCTTATTTGGATGGCGTGGGCAGTTCGTTTTTAAACGTATATCTACAGAAAAAGACAATATAGCCCGTTTAACGATGAGTAACACAAGATTGTTTGAAAGACCGGGTATCCAGTTTGGCTTTAACTATCCCTCTGACAAATGGCCTTTGGATATTAAAGCAGGCGATATAGTCAGTATCCATGCTCAAGTAAGAATGTCGGAACAATTTGATAGTAAGCCTGAATTATTTATACAGGACAAAACTGAAAACAGGGGCTGGTTAAGAGAAAATTTGAATTGGAAGCAGAGAAAAAAGAAACAAAAAAAATGGAGGTCTGTTTTAGTAACAAGAAAAATAAGAGATGGTTTTACTGATATTCAGATGGGAATTGCATGGGAGCCTAAATCTAATGAAGAATGGTTAGAAATTAAGAACATAAACATATATGTGACCAAGGAAAAATGAAACAGGGTTTAATTAAACATTTTTTCAACCGGCTCAATAAAATTTGGACTATTATAAGGCATGGTTCTGTTGCTAGTCGCTTTGTTTCAGATGTTTTTATTAATGGTGTAGCACAATTTGTTTCACAGATCAGAGGCCTGATTGTTCTAACTATTATTGCAAGAGGGCTTCACGTATCTGATTATGGGATATGGAGTCAGACCACAGCCACCAGTCTCTTGTTGCTGCCTTTTTTGATTCTCGGGCTGGATCAGGCTGCCGTTCGCTATCTTCCCGGTAAATTTGATGATAAAAAAGAATTTGCCGAATCATTTTACAATATGCTGGTTGTGATTTTTTTTGTATGCTTTGTTTTTGTTCTTTGCGCCATACCTTTCAGGGCTGGAATCAGTTCAATGATATATGGGGCTGATGACCAGGTTTCTTTTGTGTTTTTAATGTTTTTACTGGTTATGGGTCAGGTATGTTTCAGGTATTTATTGAATTTTTGGCGTGTTACAGGGCGTATTGTCAGGCATGCTAAAATTAAAATATCAATGGATATATTGCTGATGGTCGGGCTTGCAGTGATTATTTTCTGGTTAAAACTTGGTATTATGACTGGAATAACTTACTGGGTAGGACTCAACTGGGTAATGGCCATGGGGTTGTTCATAATCATTTTAAGGGAAGTTCCTTTTTGCAGGTCTTTTAATTTTGCAGTAATAGTACCATTTATTAAATATTCTTCGCCTTTGGTAATATATGCAGTAGTGAATTGGATAATTAAATCCAGCAGCAGGTATTTTGTAGTTAATAATTTTGATCTTGCCCAGGTTGGTATTTTTTCTGCTGCATTAACCTTGAGTACCATTGCAACATCAGCAAAAATGCCATTAAATTTTATCCTTCTTCCCACTTTGTCTAAAATGTGGACCAAGGGGGAAAAAAAAGATGTAAAAAAATATACTGAAGCCAGTATTTGTGGATATCTCGTTTTGGCAGTCCCCCTTGTGGTTTTTATCGGGGCAGGTGCACCGGTTTTTTTGAAATTGTTTACAGGCGTTGTTGTTCCGGAAGGTCGTTTGATTATGTCTTTAATTGCTGTCGGCTATCTTTTTACCGGTCTTGATCAATTTTTTCGTAATATTTTAATGCTGCAGGAGCATACTTTCCGGCTGGTGATATCCTTGCTGCCCGCTGCAGTCCTGAATTTAATACTGAACTATTTTCTTATCCCTGCTTATGGATTAATCGGTGCTGCATGTTCAGTTGTTATAAGTCTTATGTTTAAAAGCCTGATATTGTATTTACAGGCGGTTCGAGAATTTAAATTTCAAGTAGATGGTGTGTTCTTTATTAAAGTGATCATTGCAAGCATTGCAATGATTTTAGTTGCATATGGGTTTGATCTGGATACTATTGGTATGCTTATAGCCGGTGTTTGCCTGGGGCTGGTGCTTTATATTATAGCTCTTTTCCTTCTCGGTGTTGTGAAAATGGGGGATGTTTCAAATTTTCTCAACACATTTAACAAAAATTCTGAACAAATATGATAAGTTAATTTGTATGATAAAAATTATATATACATCTGTGATTGATATCTCAAAAGCAAATGGTCCGGGCGTTAATGAAAGAGAGTTTGTCAATATTCTATTAAAAAAATATCAGGAAAAATGCCGAATAATTATACCGCAGCCAGAAAATGAAGTCACGGAATTGAATGGTTGTTTATTTGTCCATTATTATAAAGCAAAATTTTTTCATAAAATATTTGGTAGAATTTCAGAGCACTATTTTTTTTATAAATTTGTTGATAAGTTTTTAAAGAATAATGAGTGTGAATCTCTGGTTACACGCATTAGTTTTCTGCCCATTTTCTTTTTTTTGCTTCACAAAAGACTTAAAGTGCCTTTTTTTATAAAAACAATGGGGAGAGGTAATTTTCGTTTTTCCATTAGAGTAAATGGTCTAATAAAAACATTAATTGGAAGAATATTGTCAATCCCAAATAGTTATATGATAAGGCAAATTTTATATAAAGCAAAAAGCATTGATTCTTGTACTATCAATATCGCTTCAAATATAGAGCAAAAATTTAATGGTCTAAAAATTAATGTCATACCAAATGCGACCAATACAGATAGATTTGTTCCAGTCGATAAAATATCTGCTCGGAAAGAAATGGGAATGAGCCGTTTTGATAAAATGATCGGTTATATAGGTGGGGTTCCATCAGATAGAGGAGCTATGACTTTAGTTCAGATCCTGCCTTTTTTGAAAAGAAAAAATGCCTCATTGGGTGTGCTTATTGTCGGTGATGATGCTGGAATGAAAAATGTAAAAAAAACAGCCAGGAAGCTTGGAGTATATGAAGATTGCGTCTTTGTTGGACGTGTGCCTTATGCAGATGTATCTAAATATATTCCTTTGTTAGATGTCGGGTTTGCTTTTAATAATGCAGAGAAAATAAAATTGGTCGGAAATTCAAATCAAAAAATAAGACAGTATATTGCCTGTGGTGTGCCGGTTATCACATCTCCTGGCGGTAGTGAATTTATAGAAGAAAATATGCTGGGAAGTGTTGTTAACCCTGATAACCTTGATGAAGTGATTCATTGTACTGATTTTTGGCTGAAAAAAACTGCAGACAAAGAGTTTGTAAAGAGAGCCCGGTTGTATGCTGTTGAAAAATTGTCAGTAAACTCAACCTTAATTGAAAGAGAACATTTCTGGTTTAATTTATCCTGATCATTGGTATATGAGAAAGAAAAGAATGAAGCATCTTAAAATACTTGTTCAATTGTTTAGCCGTCTTGAAGAAAATGGTGTCAAATATTGCCATTGGAAAAGTAACGATCATGTTGAAGAGGGACTGTGCGGAATTACCGATCTTGATATTCTCGTTGACACCAGCCAGTATTCGAAAATGCAACAGGCTCTTGCCGTCTGCGGATTTAAACGTGGTGTGCCGGGATTTAGTAATTCTTTACCAGGAGTTGAAGGCTATATCGGGCTTGATTTTGAATCAGGCAGGCTTGCCTATGTTCATTTGCATTATCATATAGTACTGGGCAGAAACAGGATAAAAGAGTTTAACCTGCGCTGGAATGAACAAATACTTCAAACCAGAGTTTTTAATAAAAAGCTCAAATTATATACAATTGACCCTGATACTGAAATAATGCTCCTGCTTGCCAGGGCTGCAACAAAAATAAGAACACGTGATATTATATTGCAGTTTGCCGGCAAACTTTATTTTGATTCTTCATGGGAAAAACAATATAAATGGTTGCTTGATCATGCAGATAAGGAAAAAAGTATAGTATTTTGTAAAGAGTTTCTTGGTGATAAAGCCTCAAAAGTATATGCTGAAATATTAAAAAGCGGTGTAAGTCTAAAGAGACTGAGAGTTTTTAAATGCAGAATTTTAAAGAAGATAGCTTTGAATGGTATGTATGGCCCTGTCATGGCACATCTGATGATGTGGGGCAAGGAAATATTTGGAGCTGCTTCCTATGTTAATCGAAGGTTTCTTGGGACAAAACTTCCTATAATTAGAAAAATATCATCTTCAGGTGGAGCCATGATAGTCTTTATTGGTTCTGACGGATCAGGAAAATCCACACAGACAAGGAGACTGGGTGAATTACTTTCCTGGAAATTAGATGTACTTCATGTGTATCTTGGTGCTGGCGACGGCAGCAGTTCATTATTGAGATGGGGTATGAAACAGGCTCAAATTTTTTTGGAAAAACATGGGATATTTGTACCTCAGACGAAAATTGCCAGTATTGATACAAAAAAAAAGTCTTTGATAAGCTCCAAAGATCCGGTTAAAAGGGGATACTTTTACTGGCTTGCGAAAACATGCTGGGCTATAGTTCTCTCTTATGAGAAACAATCAAAACTCAAGCGGGCATGGAGAGCTCGAAATCGTGGAAAAGTTGTTATTGTGGACAGGTATCCCCAAACTGCGATTGAAGGATTCAATGATGGCCCCCTTCTTGGAAAATGGTTGGATAGTAATAATGTTATCATGAAATTGATTGCAAAGTGGGAAAGAATACCCTATTGCATGGCAAATGATAATCCACCGGATATGGTTATAAGACTCAATGTTTCTCTGGAGACGGCTTTGAAAAGAGATCCTGAAATGACAAGTGATTTTTTAAAAAAACGTAGCCTTGCAGTGGGTTCATTTGTTTTTCCATCCTCAACTCAATTAGTTGAAATTGATGCAAATAGTTCTGTAGATAACGTATTTATAGAGGTGTGCAAAAAAGTGTGGAAAGTAATATAATGGATTGAATGTAATGATAGTTGAAATTATCGGATCAACAAGTTCAGGGAAATCAACCATTATAAACGGGTTAAGAACCTCCTGGAAAACAAATTTTCCAGGAGGTTCAATCGTTTGTGTCAGTGGTAATTATTATTATGATTTTATATCTTTACCATGGTTTTTAAAATTTGCCGTAAAGCACAAAAAAATATGTATTCTGGCAGGTCAGTCAATTTTAAAAAATGTTAGCAGCCCCTTAAACAGACTGAACCTTTATAGAAATTTTATTAAAAAAATGGGAACAAATGAACTGATCCAAACCCGGATAAAAGATAATGATATCCTGTGGGATGAAGGCCCGGTACATGCTGCCCACAACCTTTTTGTGCACACAAATGTTCCACCTGTTTTATCTGATATTGATAAATTTGCAAAGCTGGTTCCCCTGCCTGATCTTATTGTGTATTTAAAGGCGCCGGTGGATGAAATTGTTTCCCGAATGGGGCAAAGAGGTGGCCACGCCAGAGTCCGGAAAAATAATAAAGAGATGAGAATTTTTTGTGAACATGCAGCAAAGATGTTTGAGTATCTGATATCCATAGACAGGATTAGAGAAAAAACCATTATTGTTGAGAATCTTAAAAATAACAGACAGGCTGCAATAGATGAAACATTGAGAGTAATTATGGGAAAAAAAGCCACTTATGCCGGATAATAAATTTTGCACAATAAAAATGAATAAAAAAATTATCTATTTTATCACAGAAGACTGGTATTTCTGGTCGCATCGTCTTCCCATTGCAAAAGCGGCAAAAGATATGGGAAATGAAGTTATTATTGTTACAAGGGTGAATAAACACTTACAGCGTATTAAAGAAGAAGGTTTCAGAGTAATTCCCATTCAATTGGAACGGCAGGGTAAGAATGTCTTGAAGGAACTGCGTTCTCTTTTTGAAATTATACGCATTTATAGCAGGGAAAAACCTGATATTGTTCATCAAGTTGCTGTAAAGCCTGTTATATATGGTTCCATTGCAGCAATTATGACTCGTGTTCCTGTTGTTATTAATGCGCTGGCCGGGCTTGGGTTTATTTTTGTTAATAAAGGGCCTAAAGCAGGCTTTATCAAGCATGTTTTTATTTTGTTATATAAAATTGTCTACAGGTCAAAATCCATAACAGGTCTTTTCCAAAATCCTGAAGACCGGGATTTTTTCGTTTCCGCAGGCCTTATAGATAAAAATCGTACAAAACTTATAATGGGTTCCGGGGTTGATACATCATTGTTTGATATAAGTGCTGAACAAAAAGGGGTAATCCGTATACTTTTTGCCGGAAGAATGCTTTGGAATAAGGGGGTTGGTGAATTAGTAGCGGCCGGCAAGATTTTATACTCTAAAGGAATTAAAACTCAGATAATTTTGGTCGGTAAGCCAGATAAAGAAAATCCCCGGGCAATTTCTAAAAATATTTTACAAAGCTGGCATGATAAAGGTGTTGTTGAATGGTGGGGCTATCAGGAAAATATGGTCAAAATAATATCTGCTTGTCATATAATTGCTTTGCCGACCACTTATGGTGAAGGTGTGCCTAAGATTCTCATTGAAGCTGCTGCCAGTGGCCGCCCTGTTGTAGCAACGGATGTTCCAGGCTGTAGAGAAATCGTTAAAGATGGTCAAAATGGCTTTTTAGTGCAGCCCCATGATATTGAATCTTTAGCAGAAGCTTTGGAAAAATTGGTAAAGGATTCTGACTTAAGATCAAGGATGGGAAGGCGCGGCAGAGAAATTGTAAAATCTGATTTTTCTGAAGAGATAGTTGTGGAAAAAACTTTAAAATTATATAGCAAACTTTTGACTGATTAGATGAAAACTATTTTAATAACAGGCGCATCCGGATTTATTGGACAGAAATTAACCAATAATTGTTTTGACGGGTATAATATAATTACTTTTAACAAAGGAATTATTTCAGACTCAAAAAAGAATTGTATACATGTCAGGGGTGATATTACAGATAATCGTTTTCTTGAAAGTGTTTGTAATAAATATAGACCGGATTTTGTTATTCATTGTGCAGGGATTGCCCATCAAAAAATTGGGACTACTGATTATAATGAATACTTTCGGGTAAACAGCCAGGCAAGTGAAAATCTTGCAAAAGCATCTACAACTGCTAATCCTGATGTCAATTTTATTTTTTTATCTTCTATTAGTGTCTATGGTGAGACTAATTTAAAGAGCCCGGTGCTTGAGGATAACAAATGTAATCCTACAAGCGATTATGCTCATAGCAAACTTGATGCTGAAAATCGCCTTGTAAAATTATTTCATGGAAAACAGCTGAAGAAACTTGATATATTACGCCTGGCTCCCGTATATGATTCAAATTGGAGTAGGAACCTTGACATACGGGTCTTTGCACCCGGCAAAACAGCTTATATTAAGTTCGGTCATGGTCAGCAGAAGATGTCAGCAGTTTCAAGATCAAACCTCGTTGATTTTATAGAGTTTCTTATTGATAACCGGCAAAATTTTAAAGGAAAAGCTTGTAATACTTATAATGTGTGTGATGAACATTTCTATTCTTTTAAAAAAATAATTAAAACCTTTAAACAATCACAATATCAACCTGACCGGGTGATTGTAAAAATACCTTTATCTTTTGTATGGATATTGACACGTCTATCTGGTCTGGTTTTAAAAAACAAAAAGAAATGGCTTTATTCATGCTATAACAAGCTTGCACAGGATTTGATTTTTAGTAATAAAAAAATGCTTGATACAGGATTTAAACCCGCCCATACTTTAACCTCGGTTTTTAAATAAAATGCAATTTTTAAATTTATATATCTTTAGTTTAATAATTGGAGGATTTTGTGCCTGGCTTTTGATGAAATATGGTGTCAGATTTGGAATCAACGATATTCCAAATCACAGAAGTTCCCACTTGAAGGAAACGTCAAAGGGCGGTGGCATAGGTGTTCTGATAGTTTTAATAATGACAAGTATGATCTTGTCAATTTCAATTGGTTTCTGGTTGCCGTCACTGATCATTGCACTAGTCAGTTTCTGGGGAGGAGATCAACGCAGATTTTCTCCTGAAACAAGGCTTTTCATGCATTTCACCTGCAGCCTGTTCTTTTTAATTTTTTTGGGATTTTCTAAAACTATCAGCTTAAATTATATTTTATTATGTGTACCTTTATCAATTTTTATTGTAGGCACATCAAATTTTTATAATTTTATGGATGGGATAGATGGTATGGCCGGTATTACAGGTGTAGCAGGATTCCTATTGCTGGCAATTTATTCTTACAACGCAGGGATTAATGAACCTTATGGTGTGTTGTGTATTGCTCTTGGTTTTGCATGCATTGGTTTTTTATTTTTTAATATTCCCAGGGCAAGAGTCTTTCTCGGAGATATTGGCAGTATATTACTGGGCTTTGTATTTGCCTGTCTGATAATTATCTTATCGGATAATGTTACAGATTTTATAGTCATGACAGGATTTTTTCTCCCCTTTTATTTTGATGAAATTTTTACAATGGTAAAAAGAATTCATAATGGGGATTCTTTGACCAAAGCCCATCGGAAACATATTTATCAGCTTTTGGCGAATGAGTTATCTGTCACTCATTGGAAAATTGCATTGTCATATGGTGTTATTCAATTATTTATAGGGTTTACGGCTATATATACAAGTTCAAAAGGGTTGCTCTGTTTATTTTTGCTATACATAATGTATTGTTGTATCTTTGTTTATATTGCAATAGAAATAAATAAAAAGGTTGTTGTTAAATGAAAGTTAGAATAACCCGGAATTTGTTTGTTGTTTTGGTAATAGACATTATTTTATTGTTTTGTTCTATTTATATTGCCTTTTTAATTCGTTTTGATTTTGTTATTCCCGAATCACACTGGAATATTTTTTTATCAATCCTTCCCTATTTGTTATGTGTAAAATTGATCTGTTTTTATTTTTTTGATTTATACAGAGGTATGTGGAGATATACAGGCATTAATGATTTGATAAATATAGTAAAGGCCACTACGTCTTCAACTTTTTGTATAATTGTTCTGATCCTTTATATTAACAGGTTTGAACATGTCTCCAGATCTGTTTTTATTATTGACTGGTGTCTGACCATTCTTTTTATTGTTGGCCTTAGGGTGATTACCCGGCTTTGTTTTTCTAAATTTACAGAAACAATAGGTTATAAAGAATTCAAGGAAGTAGTGTTGCAAATGGTCAGGGTAAATCGGAAAACAGGGAAAGCGATTCTGATTATAGGAGCTGGAGACTGTGGTGAAATGATTTGCCGGGAATTTCGCGAAAATCCATCTGTTCAATCTCATATTATCGGTTTTTTAGATGATGATGAATTTAAAATCGGAAGAAAAATACATGGGATATCAATATTGGGCAAAATTGATGACTTAGATAAGATTATTAATTCATCAGGAGTTGAAGAAGCAATTATCGCCATTCCATCTGCAAGTGCAACACGAATGCGACAAATCGTTGCCTTATGTAAAACAGCAGATATAAATTTCAAAACTGTCCCTGATATGGGTGAATTAATTGATGGAAAAATTAAGATCAGTTCTATCAGAAATGTTGAGTATAGAGATCTTCTTGGAAGAGAACCGGTAAAGCTTGATAAATCAAAAATAGGAAAATATCTTGGTGGCAAAAGTATACTTGTCACTGGAGCTGCCGGATCAATCGGAACTGGACTGTGCAGACAAATTTGCAGATATCTTCCCAAAAAAGTAATCCTTTTTGAAAGAGCTGAGAGTCCATTATATGAATTGGATTTGGAGTTGAAAAAGAGCTTTCCAGGTATAGAGATTATACCGGTTTTAGGAGATATACAAAACAAAGATGAACTAAATAAAATATTTGAGTTGTTTTTACCCGATATTGTTTTTCATGCTGCTGCATACAAACATGTGCCTATGTTGGAAGCTTTTCCCTGGAAAGCAGTAAAGAATAATATTTTCGGGACTAAAAATCTTTTGGAAGTTACAGAACTATTCAAATGTGAAAAATTTGTTTTTGTTTCCACGGATAAAGCAGTTAATCCATTTAATATTATGGGAGCCAGTAAACGAATTTGTGAAATGATTGTACAAAATCAAAGTATCATGGACAATTCAAGTACAAGTTTTATGACTGTAAGATTTGGCAATGTTATCGGTAGTGTTGGCAGTGTTATACCTCTTTTTAAGAAACAGATTCAAGAAGGAGGGCCTGTAACGGTAACACACCCTGAAATTATTCGATATTTTATGCTGATTCCAGAAGCATGCCAGTTGATTCTTCAAGCCGGTGCCATGGGAAAGGGAGGAGAAATATTTATTCTTGAAATGGGTGATCCGGTCAAGATAGACACTATGGCTCGTGATTTGATAAAATTTTCAGGGTTTGAACCGGATATTGATATTAAAATTGAATATACAGGCTTAAGACCAGGGGAAAAATTGTATGAAGAATTGATGACAGATATCGAGGATATCCTACCAACAGATCATAAAAAGATTCTGGTCTTAAATAGTACAAAAGTTGATTTAAAAACTTTGAATGGCAGGTTAGAAAAATTAAGGATAGAGTCTGACAACAGAAATATTAAAAATATCAAAAAATTATTTAAAAAAATTGTACCAGAATATAATTCTTATCCTGAACCGGAATAAGAAAAATATTTATGAATAATATTAAATACAGAGAGGACATTGATGCCCTGAGAGGAGTGTCTGTCCTTTTGGTTGTAATATATCATGCATTCCCGGGCAAGTTGTCAGGTGGCTTTATTGGTGTAGATGTGTTTTTTGTTATTTCTGGTTATTTGATTACAAGTATAATCTATTCAGGGCTTAAAAAAGATGAATTTTCATTTTTAGAGTTTTACAAAAGACGAATAAGGCGAATTTTTCCTGTTTTATTCACTGTTTTATTGGCATCGCTAATTATTGGATGGCTTATTCTTTTTCCAGATGAATATGAACAACTTGGACATCATGTATCGCATGCAACAATTTTTATACAAAATTTTACCCTTATAAAAGAATTAGGGTATTTTGATGTTTCCAGCCATTATAAACCCCTGCTTCATCTATGGACTTTAAGCATAGAAGAACAATACTACCTTGTCTGGCCAGCTATCTTAGTTTTAATATTCAAATCAAGGATTAATTCTTCAAAATTCTTAATCTCCATAATCCTGATGTCATTTATAACAAATATTTATTTTGTAAATAACTATAAGGACCAGGTCTTTTTCCATTCAATCACTCGTTTTTGGGAATTAGGGCTTGGTTCGTTATTAGCAATCCAGATGTTTGATAATCATCAAAATGCACAAATAATTATAAAATTAAATTCAAAATTTCTTTTCATGCTTGGCTTGATATTAATTTTATTCTCTGCGTTCTGGATTAAAGGCAGCTCGTTATATCCACATTGGATAGGATTGTGTCCAACTGTCGGAACAATGTTAATCATTAAAGCAAATCTGCAATTACGTCATTGGGGAGGACTGGTTAAAATCGGATTGATCAGTTATCCCTTATACATGTGGCATTGGGTTATTATTTCTTTTTTCTATATATATTTAGGCAAAAGACCGGATACTGTTTTTCTTTTAATTGCCATTGCAATAGCATTTTTGCTTTCATATTTAACAAAGAGGTATATCGAAAAGGTTCGATATATTAAATCAGATAAGATTGTTGTTGGTTTAATATTGATCGCAATAACCGTGGGATTAGGAGCTGTTTTGATAGACCATAATGATGGAATGCCAAATAGAAGGCACTTAAATTATATGGAAAAATTCAATATTGAGTTTACGAGAACACCGGCTACAGATAAATTGTGTGATTCTTATGTTTTTTCTCAAATTCAAGAGAAACGGTCTTTTAACTATTGTAGAACCAACTTTGATAGTAAAAGAAAATTAGTTGCTATTATTGGTGATTCGCATGCCCATGGATTATTCCCCGGTATTGCTGAAGAAGCAAATAATTATGGCTATGATACAATATTGCTGGCTAATAAAAGCTGCCCACCGTTAATGCAGTTTATGTGGGGGCGTAATCCAAAAGAAATTAATAATTGTCAAATTAAAATCAATCAAATTTTAAAAATTGTAAAACTTGATAAAAGAATAGAAAAAGTTATTTTTGTTGCAAGAGGGCCCGTTTACATACATGGAGAAGTTAATGGGATCTTTACAACAGAATCAGTGAATACTAGTTTAAATATAATAAAAACACCGAGCAGGCAAACATATGAAAAATATTTTGATGGGTTTGAAAAAACTCTTTATCAATTAAATAATACTGAACATATAAAAGAAATATATTGTTTTTTAGAAAATCCGGAAATAGGCTTCCTTCCTAAAGAGGTGCTTCATAGGCCATTTGATTCTTGGGATGTCTCGACAAAAGATAGTACTATTGACCGCAGCTTATACAGATTGAGGATGAATACTTATAGAAATTTAGTGTTTGAAAAAAGCGCTGGTTTTTCAAAAGTTACTATTGTGGATGTGGAGCCATATTTGTGTGATGGCGATAGGTGCTTTACATATAAAAATGGTAACTTTTTATATGCAGACCAAGATCATTTTTCTGTTTTCGGTTCACACTATATTGCAAAAAAAGTTAAAAAAATTATGTTTGAGAAATGATATTAGCAAAATACCATATATATGTTTATGAAGATGATTTGCTCAAACAAGGAAGTGATGATGAAAAATAATCGTTTAAAATGGGCTTCCCGCTTAGACAGTTTCTGTATAATTATAGGAGCAATGGTTCCAACTGGTATAATTATAGGTAATGCTGGTTTCGAGTCCATGATTGCACTGGTTGGTATATGCTGGATTACCCGTTCAATACTTGCAAAGGAAAATCCATTGCCACCGCTATTGAAACACTCTCTTATCCTGCCGTGGCTGTGCTGGATAGGCAGCATCGTGCTCAGTCTTGCCTGGAATGGAGCCGGCAGCAAAGGGTGGGTACATGATATTGTTTTAATCCGGTATCTTATTTATTTTGCTGCCCTGTTGGATATTTCTCAAAGGCGTTCTATAATAGTTCCACTTCTTAGTGGCCTGGCTGCTGGAATTTTGTGGGGTGTTTTGAATACACTTATGGCTTTTTCCATTGGATATGATATTTTGGGGAATTCTATTATGCGGTATTCAACGAAATTAAAGGAAACCAGCCGTATAGCAAGCCTTGCCGCCTATGTCGGCCCCTTTTTTCTTGCCTGGTCTTTTTTAGATTCTCGCTTGAGCTACAAAATAAAAATTGCAATAGCCTTTGTGGGAAGTCTCGCTATGATATATATTGCCCATGCCAATATTTTAACTGTTCAAATTGCTGGTGTTGCAGGTATTTTATCATTTGTCACTTATTTTTTAATAAAAACGAATCCCCGGATTGGAGTTTTTTTTATTTTTCTTCTGGCAGGGCTGTCAATAATAGTTGTGATGAAATATGGTGGACAAATAAATTTGCACAGCATGTATGACAGGATAAATATTTGGAAAGTGGCATGGGGTATGTGGCTTAACCATCCATTTGTGGGGGGATCTGTATCTTCCTGGCCTGATTTTTATAAAGAGGTAGTTGCATCTGGATCTATAACACCGTATGTGCCTCCAAATGGTAAGATCTCCTGGTCATTAGATGCAAGGCATGCGCATAATCTTTTTTTTCAATTGATTTCTTGCACTGGAGTTCTTGGTTTAATGAGTTTTTGCTGGCTCTTTATTAATGCTATTCGAATAACATTTCAAAAAAAAGTTTCAGGGTGGCGTTTTGGACTGATGACCTGGCCAATTGTTTTCCTTGTTATAGGGTTAGCCGGCTGGAATATATTTGGATCACAATATCAGGCTGTTTTTGCTTATTTCATGGTTTTAACCGCAGTTTCAGTTAATCAACAGGAAATTGCCGATTGACCATCTTGCAAATCCAAATGTGCGAAAAAATTATACGTTATCGCAATTTATTGGTTTTTTATAGAAAAAAGGTTATAAATTATTGAGAAATATCTAAAGTTTTTTAATTTTTTTTGCAAAAATCAGGGTTTTCCCTGATTGATTTCCCCGTTTTTTTTTAATATGCTTCTAATAATTCGTAAAAAAATTAACTGTTTTATGGCCATAGGTTGATTTGCATTTAGATTCTCGATTTTAATGTTTGGTAATTCAAAAATAATCTATCGGGAATCCGGGGATAAATTTGTGAATAAAAAAGGAGCAATCTATGAAAGCAATAAAAAGAATATCAATAATTATTTTACTTAGTATGTTATTCGCTGTAATGAGTCAGCAGGCTTTGGCCAGCAAAGGAAAAGTAAATATTAATACAGCTATTAAAAAAGAACTTGTCACACTTAAGCATGTCGGAGACAAAATCGCAGAAAGAATAATCGAGTATCGGAAGGCACACCCCTTTGAAAAACCTCAAGATATTATGAAGGTGAAAGGAGTAGGTCCCAAAGTTTTTGATGCGAACAAGCACCTGATTATAGTAAAAGATGAATAAAGATTGATTGGTTGATTCCCTGATTCCCAATCTTAAAAAAGCAGTTGCTTGATATAGAGTATTTTTGTATTATTATCTAAACCATGCTGTAATTTGCAGCATGGTTTTTTTTTGTCCATGGATTTTGGAAGGGAGAATTTGGCTTTGGAGGTTTCTACGATATATTCAAAAAAATCATTTGGCGTTATTACCATATTTGTATTATTGATCAGTGCCTGTATAAATGTCGGACTTTATTTTGGTATTGATTGGCTGCTTCTAAATTTTTTTAAAGGGACAGGAAATGAAATTACAGCTAAAGATATATCCTGGGCTGTGAATAATTTAGAGCTGATAGCCAATAATTTTTATTTATGGGTGGTGCCGGCAATAACTGGGGTTCTTCTATTGTCTGGCTGGGTGTTATGGCTTATTTTAAAAAGCTCGATGTCAAAAATTTTTACTGAAGGTCATGTTAATAAAGGTGAAATATCTTCTAAAGGAAAATCAAAGAAAGATTTTGTAGATCACAAAATAGAGCAGGATCGGAAACGGCGTTTGTTTTTTCACACTTTATCTGTTCTCCAGCGGGATGGGCGGCTTTTGGATTTTTTCGATGAAGATTTAAGTTTGTATGATGACGAGCAAATTGGTGCTGCGGTACGAAGTGTTCAGGAAGACTGCAAAAAGACAATAAAAAAGTATATTGATCTAAAGCCGGTAATAGAAAATGAAGAGGGTGAAATAGTAAGGATTGAACCAGGGTTTGATATTGATTCAATTAAGCTTGTTGGAAATGTTTCAGGAAAGCCTCCATTTGAGGGTGTTTTGAAACACAGGGGGTGGAAAGCAGGTAAAAAAGAAATTCCAAAGTTGTCAGATATCCGGGATGCTGCGATTATTACTCCTGCAGAAGTTGAAATGCAATAGGGTTGTACTCAATATTTTTTTTAGGAGAGGCTTTGGATTTTCAAGACAAACAATATGTTATCGGCATAGATTTGGGAACAACAAATTCTGCTGTTTCATATGTAGATGTGACAGCTTTAAAGGATGACCAATCAACTGGGAAAAAACATATTGAAAAAAAGAACTTGATTAAGGTCTTTAATGTCCCTCAATTAACCGGGCACGGTGAGTTTACTAAGAATCCTGTCCTTCCTTCCTTCTTATATATTCCCGGCGAATATGATATCTCAAAAGAAGTCTTAAAACATCCGTGGAAAAAAAGGGAAGATTTTTTTGCAGGCAGTTTTGCCCGGGATCATGGTTCTAAAATACCTTCCAGGCTGGTTTCTTCTGCAAAAAGCTGGTTGTGTAATTCTTTAGCTGATAGAAAGGCAAAAATACTGCCCTGGGGATCTGAAGGCTTTGAAAAAGTTTCACCTGTTACAGCTACATCACAATATCTGTTGCATATCAGAAATGCATGGAATCATTTTATAAAAGATGAAGACAAGTTTCTTGAAAATCAATTCGTGGTGATCACGGTTCCGGCTTCCTTTGATGAAGAGGCAAGGGATCTTACCATGGAGGCCTTAAAAATAGCCGGGTTCGGTCCTTTGGTAACCCTTCTTGAAGAACCCCTTGCAGCTTTCTATAGTTGGCTGATCAATCATGAAAATGACTGGCAAAAGCATGTCAGGGCAGATGACCTGATACTGGTTTGTGATGTTGGCGGGGGGACAACAGATTTTAGTTTAATCAGTCTTAAAGAATCAGAAGGAACCCCTAGATTTGAACGTATTGCTGTGGGAAATCATTTAATTCTTGGCGGGGACAACATTGATTTGGCATTGGCCAGGAAGGTTGAGTCAAAGTTTAAATCAAGGTCCAAATTGACTTCTGATAAGTGGAAGACCTTATGTCATCGATGCAGGGAAGCCAAAGAAAAGATCCTTGATAAAGGGGAAGCTTGTGTTCGGATAACCATCAAAGGAGAAGGCCGTTCATTAATCGCAGGAACCCTTGCAGCAGATTTAACCAGAGAAGATGTTGAAACAATATTACTGGATGAATTTTATCCCTATGTTGAATCGGCAGATAGTTTAAATATCGACTTAGGCAAAGAAATTAGTGATTTTGGCCTTCCCTTTGAAAAAGAGTCTGCAATTACCCGGCATATTATAAAATTCTTGGAAAATCACAGGGATGATGTAAGAAAAAACCTTGCAAAGAATCCTTTACCTGATTTTATTTTATTTAATGGTGGAACACTTAAACCCGTTCTTGTCCAGGAAAGGATAAGGAAAGCCATTGGAAAATGGTTTAAGGCAAGTGAATCCGAATTACCTCAAGTTCTTGAGAATAATATCCCGGAGCTGGCAGTTGGAATCGGTGCTTCTTATTATGGTCTTGTAAAGCAGGGAGAAGGTGTACGGGTCGGCAGTGGAAGTCCGCGAAGTTATTATATAGGGGTTTCATTCAAAGAGGAGAATTTTACTAAAGCTGCCAAAGCTATTTGTATAGTTGAAAGAGGGCTGGATGAAGGCTCTGTCATTGATCTTGCTCGGATGAAATATGAAGTAAGGGCCAATGAACCGGTGAACTTTGATATTTACTATTCAAGTTATCGATCCGGTGATAAGGCAGGTGAGGTTATCACCGTTGATGATTCTTTTTCTTCGATGACCCCGGTTCAGACCATTATTAAGTTTGGAAAAAACGGTCAAAGAAAAATTATTCCTGTTACAATTGGAGCGGAATATACGGAAATGGGAACCCTTTCCATATATTGTCATTCTGGTGTGAGTGACCATAAATGGAAATTGCAGTTTCAGCTAAGAGACATGCAAAAAGGTATTGAGTCCAGGGAGACTCAAATTTATGATGAGGCTTTGATAAAAAATGCCTGCAACCGGATTCATCAAGTTTTTACAGATGAATCAGTAAAAGATAACGCGCTTAAAAGTATTGTGAAAGGACTTGAAAAAATAGTTGCACAGAAAAAACCGAATTGGCCATTATCCTTTTTACGCAGTATTGCGGACAAACTCCTGGAACTTGAAAATACACGAAAGTTTTCAGCCGAGCATGAGGCAAGATGGCTTAATTTGACAGGGTTTTGTATGCGCCCGGGATTTGGAGATGCATTTGATGAGGAACGGGCAAGAAAATTGTGGAAGATTTATCTTGCCGGGTTGAAGTTTGAAAAAATAATTCAGAACAGGCTTGAATGGTGGATTTTTCTTAGAAGAATAGCTGCAGGTCTGAAAGCAGGACAGCAGCGACAATTTTTTCAGGCTATTGCACCCGCCTTAATTAAAGGTAAAAATAGCAAGATTAAATTATCACCCCAGGAACAGGTTGAGTTGTGGATGGCAGCAGGCAATATGGAAAGGCTTCTGGTTAAGGATAAGGTTGTGCTGGCCAAATCACTTCTGCCGATGCTTAAGTCGGGTAAAAAACAGGATAATATGTTATGGACATTGTCACGTTTAGGTGCCAGAGAATTATTGTATGGATCTGTTGACAGGGTAGTCCCGGCTAAAGAGGTTGTAAAATGGATAAACCAGATCATGAAAAAAACCTGGCAGAAAAATGATTCGATTGATAATATGATTGCGCAGATATCCCGTAAGACAGGGGACAGAACACGGGACATTGATCAGGAAAATGTTTTAAGAATTATCGATTGGATGAATGAAAGAAAAGCCAAAAATTTTTTTATCAGAGTAATTAATGAAAAAATTGATATGGCTGTCAAAGAAAAAAGTGCCCAGTTCGGAGAAAAACTGCCGGCAGGTCTTGTTTTAAGATAGTAAGAAATATTCTTTATATATTCAAGAAAACGTTTGACAATAATTTAAAATTCATATATTGTTATCTGGTTCTTTTCTATAAAAGAACTTGAGTTTTTGATCTTTGAAAATTGGTCAG
>JAGLNZ010000186.1 GCA_023139225.1 Desulfobacula sp.
CCATGCTGCCAGAGGTTAAAGCACAAGGAGTTGCAACAGCCGTGGATGCATTTTGCGAAAACATTGCCTTTTCCCGGGATCAGATAAAAAAAGTGTTTAAAAAGGCAAAAAATCTTGGATTCAATATAAAACTTCATGCAGAGCAGTTATCCGATTCCAATGGCGCTGCCATGGCCTCTGAATTTAATGCCTTGTCCTGTGACCACCTTGAGTATCTGTCCTTGGAAGGTGCAAAAAAAATGGCACAGCACAAGGTTACCGCAGTTCTCCTGCCCGGTGCATTTTACTTTTTAAAAGAAACACGAAAACCACCCGTGGATACCTTCCGGGATCTTAAGATTCCCATGGCCGTGTCAACGGACCTGAACCCGGGTTCCAGCCCGGTTCATTCCATGACACTTATACTGAACATGGCCTGTATGCTGTTTGATATGACCTGTGAAGAAGCATTATTAGGGGCAACTATTAATGGCGCAAAAGCCCTGGGGCTTGAACAATCAAAAGGAAGCATTGAAGAAGGCAAGGATGCCGATCTTGTAATATGGGATATGGATACCCCGGAAGATCTGTGTTATCTTGCCGGGTTGACACCTGTTAAGATGGTAATGATAAAGGGCGGCATACATCACAATAATCTGCAAACCAACTGATTTGTACGGAGAAACTGCATGACAGGTATATTAACCTTCATCAACTGGGCCATTTTAATAGGAACATCTCTTTTCTTCCTGGCCTTAAGTCTATCCTCTTTTAATGAAAAAGAATTCCGGGCAGCTTTCATAGCACTGGTTTTTCTTATATTAAATACTTTTTTCTGGACTTGGCTTATCTGGTCTTTGTATTCTTTTCAAACTGTGAATATCCTTATTATATCAGGGCTTGGCCTCTTTGGTATCATCTCTTTAATGAGGTTTTTTCCCGGAAAAGCACCCAAAAGAGACATATCAAAGGCAGAACAATATGATGAAAGAGACAATATGTTTGCCAGAAATAATATCCAGTATTACCCGGAATTGATGGAAAAATATTATGCCATGCGTCCTGAAAACGAATCAACAGACAAACAAATCCATCAAAAACCTGAATTCGGAGAAAAAGAACAGGTTTATCATGACAAATACACTGCCCCCTGCTATGAAGCGGCTTTTGAATATCTTGAAGAGTCCATTCCCTTGTCCGTGGGAAAACCAGCCGAAAAAAAAATATCCATAGATCCAATACAATTTTGTAAAACCTTGACCGATCTTGCAAAATTTTATGGTGCCTGTGATGTGGGTTTTTTACAACTTTCGCCCCATCATTTTTACAGCCATAAAGGCCGGCATGCCACAAACTGGGGAGACAAGACCGACCAGACCTATAAAACAGCCATTGCCATCGTGATCCCCATGCGTGTTACAATGATTAAAAACGGGCCCACAAGTTGTGCCCTCCAGGAATCAGCCCAGAAATATGTGGAAGCGGCAAAGATATCCAATATTCTGGCCGGTTACATCAGGAATTTCGGATATAGGGCAAGGGCCCATAATGATGCCAATTATGACACATTATGTGTTCCCATAGCGGTTGAAGCAGGCCTTGGTGAGCTGGGCCGCATGGGAATTTTCATGCATGGAGTTTACGGCCCCTGTGTCAGGCTTGCCATCGTGACAACCGACCTTGAATTACCGGACTCTGCCTGCCCCGGGCCCCTTTATATGGAAGAGTTCTGTAAAATCTGCAAAAAATGTGCAGACAATTGTCCGTCAGGGTCTATTACCCATGATGATGAACCTTACAGCCGTAATTTCAGGCACTGGTCCATTCACCAGGAAAAATGCTTCTCGTATTGGAAAACCATCGGATCTGACTGCGGATTCTGTATCTCTGTCTGCCCATATACCAAACCTGACACACTGATTCACAAATTCGTCAGGTTTTATATTTCACGTAATGCTCTGAACCAGAAAATAGCACTTTTTATGGATGATCTGCTTTATGGCAGATATAAAAAAATTGCCAAAACAAACCCTGAAAAAATATTTATTCAAACATGACCTTGACATCAAGGGCGATCCATTCCTTGTCACAAAAAACAATTGGATTGATATCCAGCCCTCTTAACCTGTCGCCTAAATCATGGGCAAGCCTTGATACCTGTGAAATTGTCCGGGCAAGCTTTTCCTTATCAAGGGTTATCCCCCTGAAATTTTCAAATACCGAGGATAAAACCAGTTCATCAATCATATCCATGGCTTCATTCACAGAACAGGGCACCAGCCTGAATGCCGTGTCTTTATAAATTTCCGTCAAAACCCCGCCCGCCCCAACCATTACTGCATGACCCAGGGCCGGATCTTTGATGATCCCGATAATAAACTCCGGGCCCATATAACTGCTCTGATTTTCAACAAGGATATTCTCATTGGGAAACCGGTCCTGCATGAGGTCAAAATTATCCTGGATACACTCTTTGTCATTGTTTAAGAGCACCCCTTTTTGTTCTGTCTTATGCAAAATATTTGAAGAACAGACCTTTAATACATAGGGAGGTTTGATATCATCAATGTTAAGTTCATCGCCCGGTCTCAGCCTCTTTGACTTCGGCACCTTAATAGCATAAAGCTTTACCAGTTGCTTGGCATCAAATTCATCTGGATTTTTTTTATCACCAAGGGTTTCAAACCAGCGTTTCAATTTTGTTTCCATTATGCTATGCCTCCTGCTCAAGCCGCTGTTTTATTTTTGTTCTTTCCACCAGAAAACGAGCAGCCCTGACCGCTCTTCCAACTGAAGGATATGCTGCTACACCGGCATAGTATAGATTTTTAATACTATTGTCCGTAAAGGGTCCGTACTTCGTAAATACGATCACCGGCTTATCGGATTTTTTGATTTTCCCGGCAATGATATCTATCAGGTTTTCAGTAATTCCCGGAGGGGCAAAAAAGGCAATACAGATAATAATATCCACGCCCTTATCTTCGATAAGTGCATCAAGACTTTGTGAGAACATATTGTCATCAGCACTTGCCGTGATATCCACAGGATTCTCACAGGCGGTAAACGGGAAGGTGGCCTCTTTAATCCGTTTTTGAGTTTCTTTGGAAAGTTTTGCCATCACAAGGAGTGCCCGAGGTTCATTTTTCTCGATGAAATCCGTACACATCACCCC
>JAGLNZ010000187.1 GCA_023139225.1 Desulfobacula sp.
TGATGCGCACATGTTTTCAGATGATCTGAGAATTGTCCTGTATAAAAACATGGGTATGAAAATCGTGGGCCTGACAAAGAGCGAGCTTAAATTTTTTTGGAGAAAACAATGAAATATTCAAAAGTATTTATCGAATCCTTTGGATATGAACTTGCCCCCAATATTGTAACAACGGCAGAACTGGAAAAAAAACTGGCTCCTTTCTTTAAGGCCATGGGGATTAATGCAGGACAGCTTGAAGCCTTAACCGGTATTAAGGAAAGAAGATACTGGGATGAAGACCACACCCTTGCCGAACATGCCGCCGTTGCCGGACAAAGAGCCCTTGATGAAGCCGACATCGCACCTGATCAGATTGGAGCCCTTGCATATTGCGGGGTCGGCCAGGACGGATTTGAACCAGCCACATCCTGTTCTGTTGCCGAGCGATTGAACATTGGAGATGGCGCCCATATTTATGATGTTAAAAGCGCCTGTTTAGGTGTAATTACCGGAATTGTTCATGTAGCCAATGAAATAGAGCTTGGCAATATTAAAGCAGGTCTTGTGGTTTCCTGTGAAACAGCCAGACAGATTGTTGACTCAACCATAAATGAAATAAATACTCATAAAAGCATTGAATTTTATAAAGACGCTATTGCCACCATGACCGGTGGTTCAGGAGCTGTTGCAGTGCTGTTAACGGATGGCACCATCGGCAATCCGGACAATCGAAAACACGCCCTTAAAGGCGGGGTGGTAAAAAATGCCATTGAGCATCACGACCTGTGCAATTGGGGATTTGAACAAAAAGGAATGCCTACGGATTCAAAAGTCATCATGAGAACCAAGGCCCAGGGAGTTCTCGAACATGGCCTTGTCCTTGCCCAAAAAACATTTAAGGCATTTAAAAAAGAATTTGATCTTCCCCTGGACAAACCGGATAAGTTTATCGGACACCAGGTCGGGTCATTTCACCACCAAAAATTTTACCAGGCCTTGAACGTGGATATAAAAAAAGATTTTGCAACTTATCCGTTTTTGGGCAACGTCGGCACGGTTTCACTTCCCATCACTGCAGCCATTGCAGATGAGAGAGGATTTTTGCAGCCCGGGGATTTTGTGGCCTTTATCGGTGTGGGATCAGGGCTTAACTGCTATTTTTTAGGTGTTGAATGGTAGAAAAACTGATTAATAATAAACTGACCTCCACAAAAGGCTTTGAAGATCTATACCCCTTTGATTCCAACTTTATCAATATTAACGGACACGATCTTCACTATATTGATAAGGGAAAAGGCAAACCCGTCATCATGGTTCACGGTAATCCCACATGGTCATTTTATTACCGGCACCTGATCCAGACTCTTTCACCCAGTTTTCGTACCATAGCCCCGGATCATATCGGGTGCGGGTTTTCAGACAAACCAAATGCAAAAACCTACAATTACACCCTTGAATCCCGGGTAAAAGACCTTGACACCCTGATTCACCATTTAAACATCACTGAAAAAATCAATCTGGTTGTCCATGACTGGGGCGGTATGATCGGTCTTGCCTGGGCAGTGGACCACATTGACAGGATTGACAAAATTATCATTACCAACACTTCGGGATTTTTCCTGCCAAAGAAAAAGCAATTTCAATTCTTGTTATGGCTTATCAAGTATATCAGGTTTTTTGCAGTCCCTGCCGTACTTGGACTTAACGTGTTTGCAAAAGGTGCACTCTACCTTGCCAGTGAAAAAAGATTGCCCCCAAACGTTAAAAAAGGGCTTGTTAAACCTTATAATTCATGGAAAAACAGAATTGCGACCTTAAAATTTGTCCAGGACATACCGATAAGTAAAAAAGATAAAAGTTACACAATCGTCGATCATGTGGATCAGCATCTTAAACGGTTTGATGAATCCTCATTAATGTTTTTATGGGGGGCAAAGGATTTTGTTTTTGACCTGGCATTTTTAAATGAATTTAAGGCAAGGTTCCCGCAGGCTGCCACCCATGTTTTTCATGATGCAGGCCATTACCTGTTTGAAGACAAGCCAAAAGAAACAGCCCATCTGATCGAAGCCTTCTTAAACAAATAAGGCAGATAAAGTATTCTTTATTTTGACATTTAGCTAACGCTTAAGGTAAAAAGCATCATGCTTGGATTTGGGAAAAAGAAAAAAAAAGACAAAGAGGAAGCAAAAGCGTCTGAAAAAGATCTGCCCAAAGAGCAGGAAAAGGAAGAAAGCAAGGACGAGCCCGATGCTCAAGATACGCCTGAAAAAAAGAAAAAAAAGCGGTTCTCAAAAAAATTGATGGTTATTGTCCTGCTTGTTCTTATTGCTGTTGGAGCATCTTCATTTATTGTGTATACCCTGTATTTCACTCCAAAAGATCCAAAGGCTCAAAAAGAAAAATATGAAAAAATTGAACTTGGACATATTAATCTTCCCGAAGAGATGCTCAGGTTCAGCTTTAATCATTTCCCTGACCTTTATATCGCCATGATCACCTTTGATGAACAAATGAATCTGTTTAACAGCGAGATTGCGAGAATAGAAGATATTGCCCAAAAATATCCGGATCAGAAAAAAATTGCCGATAAGGAAAAAAAAGCTTGGGAAAAAGCTAAAAATGCTTTACAAAAAGCCTTTTTAAAAATTGAAAAGCCCGTAAAAGAGACATATGTTCTGTTTCGTGTTAATAAAGAGCAGGGGCTTACTCAAATTGAAGCCAAAAACAAGGAATTGACTGAACTTGCCCAAGGTGCCCTGGCACCTGCGCAGGAACTGACCCAAAATTTAAAATCAAACAACAAGGTTCCCAAAGGGTTGATTAAAGGGAACATTTACAAACTGAAAAAGAAATTCTTATGACAGCCTATGCAAATATCTCACTTGGTCTGAAAAAAACACAAGGAAAATACCCCCATAAAAGAGCAATTGTTGCTCCTGCCGGAAGAGACAAAAAAGGCCGGGTTCTTTACAGCCAGATGACATTTACCCAGCTTGAAAGGCAATCGGACAAGCTTGCCTTCGGCCTTGAAAGAATCGGCATTATCAGAGGAACCCGGACCATTTTAATGGTGACGCCGGGCATGGATTTTTTTATCATCTTATTTGCCATGTTCAAGGTGGGCGCCGTCCCCGTTGTTGTTGATCCGGGAATGGGGATTGACAGGATGCTTCAATGCCTGGAGCAGGGAAAACCCAAAGCCTTTATCGGTATTGAAAAAGCCCATCTTTTACGCAAATTAAAGCCGGGCTTTTTTAGATCGGTAAAACACTGGGTTACGGTTGGCAAAAGATGGTTCTGGGGCGGTTATACCCTTGACCAGCTCATGACACAGACAAATGATCCTTATCCAATCGCCCGTACCGCCCGTGATGAAACCGCAGCCATTGCATTTACAACAGGATCAACCGGTCCTGCCAAGGGCGTGGTCTATACCCATGGAAACTTTGATGCCCAGATTAAACAGATCCAGGAACACTTTCAGGTTGAACCCGATGAAATTGATCTGCCGACTTTTCCTTTGTTTGCCATTTTTGATCCGGCCCTTGGCATGACAGCCGTTATTCCTGATATGGACCCGACCAAGCCGGCTCTCGTGGACCCCAAAAAAATAATTGAAGCAATTGAAAACCATGGAGTCACCAATATGTTTGCCTCCCCGGCTCTCTTAAACCGGGTGGGTAAATTCGGCAAGGACAACAATATCAAACTGCCCTCTTTAAGACGTGTGATATCTGCGGGTGCACCGGTAACTCCTGCAAATATTGAACAGTTTTCATCCATGCTGTCAGATCATGCCCAGATTCATACCCCCTATGGTGCGACCGAGGCTGTCCCAATCATATCCATCGGTTCCAATGAAATCCTGGCAGAAACCAGAAAGCTTTCCGAGCAGGGATTTGGTATGTGTATCGGCCGACCCATCTGCGACACCAGGGTTGAACTGATTAAAATAAGTGATGATCCCATTACCCAGCTTCATGACAAACTCAAAGTACCTGAAAAACAGGTGGGAGAAATAGCCGTAAAAGCAGGCCTTGTAACCGAACACTATTTTAACAACCGTGAAGCGGACCTGCTTGCCAAAATCCCTGATCCGGACGGTAAAGTGTGGCATAGAATGGGCGACCTTGGATGGAAGGATTCAAAGGGAAGAATATGGTTTTGCGGCAGAAAAAGTCACCGGGTCATCACTCAAGATGAAACGCTTTTCACGATTCCTGTTGAAGCCATTTTCAACAATCATGAAAAGGTATTTAGAAGCGCCCTTGCAGGCGCAGGCCGAAAAAATATGCAGACCCCGGTCATGTTTATTGAACCCTATTCAAAAATAAGCAATAAAAAAGCGTTTATCAAAGAACTTTTAACCCTTGCGAAATCCAATCCGCTAACGGCTAATATTGAACATATTTTTATTGAAAAGGCATTTCCGGTGGACATTCGGCATAACTCAAAAATATTCAGGGAAAAGCTTGCTGTTAAAGCAAAAAGAAAACTTGGCTTATAACAAACCCTGTTAATCCGGCAGCAGATCATAAAAATACATCATTGCATCCGACCGGGTAATGATCCCGATGATTTTATCATCTTTCATGACAGGGATACGTCCGATATCATGTCTTATCATCAATTTGGCTGCTTCCATGGCACTTTTGTCATGTTGTATGGCGATAACCTTTCTGCTCATAAATGCCTTTACAGGGGCCTTCATATGCTTTGATTTTCTAACTTTTTTAAAATCCCGCCGGGAGATCACACCAACAATTCTTTCCTCTTTATCTATAACCGGAACACCTGTGCATCCCAGATCTCTTAAGATCATGGTCACTTCTTCTATCTTTGTGTCTTCACTGACCGTGACAACCGGATAAGACATGATATCTGACAGCATGACTGAAGAATGCTGGTTTCCGGAGATAAGTTCAAAAAGCATTTCTTCTATTGTATCAGGATTTACAGCCTTTAAAAGGGCTGATCCTGCTCCCGGATGACCGCCGCCGCCTAAACTTCTCATTAACAAACCAATATTAATTTCATCTATATTGCTTCTGCCGATGATCATACACTTATTTCGTTCAACATCTTTAAAAATTCCAAATGCAGCATCCACATTAACAATTTCCCGGTACATCTGAAGGACCATGGCAAGATTCTGGATTCGGCCCTCTATCTCCATCTTGACAATACTGATGACAAATCCTGATACTTCCCTTCTTTCGGCTTTTTGTATCATATGAAAAAGAAGATCTTTTTGCTTTTTTCCGTATGCCTGACGTAAAAATGTGGAAAGAATATGCAAATCCGCCTTTCTGTCAAGAAGAAACCCGGCAGCATATGCATCCTCGGGTAAGGTTGACGGAAATGTAAGATTCCCGGTATCTTCATACAACCCCATTAGAAAAAGCGTGGCCTGGATCGGGGTGATCAGCTTTCTTTGTTTTTCAATCTCTTGCACCAGCATGGTAACGGTTGCCCCTGTTTCACGGATATTTTTCTGGTTGGTTTCAATATCGCCTTCAGAATGATGATCCCACACAATAATCTCAAGGTCTTGCCTGTCTTTTAAAGGCTCCATCCCTTCCAGGCGATTCCATGAATGCGTGTCCACAACAACAAGAGTTTTAACATGTTCAAAGGTAATATCTTTGGGAGAGTAGAGATCAAACAGGTCTTTATGAATGGACAAAAATGCTTTTAAATTTGCGTTTATTGACGTTGGCAAAACAGGCTTGGCATCAGGATAGAGCAGGCCGGCTGCTACCAGGGATGCCAATGCATCAAAATCTGATCCTTTATGAGTAGTAATGATGATCATATGTCCCTCTTATTTATTTATATGATTCTTCAAGTATAATCATACTGGATTTTTATTCAATGATTTATTGAAATCCCCAGGGATGAAATCTTTTTTTTAATATTATCATAATGAGATCCTCTCCAGAAAACGTTTTTACATTGAGGGCATTGAAAAAAAGTATGAAAATATCGTTTTGTTTTTGGTTCCAAAAGATGCATTACCTCTTTTTTTGCTACAGTCACAAGTTTAATATTACATGCTGTGCACCGTGAAAAGAATGAAATCAACTTTTCCAATCCAAAAAAACTGATGGTTTCACAAAGCTGGTCATAGGGCAAATCAGCCCTAATTCGTTTTGCAAAAATAATTTTTCTTCTTTTTAAAAGATCCGTATCACGGGTCAAAACGATGCGGCTTTGGATTTCGGCAATATCAGCAATTTCCTGATCAGAATAGGATGAAGAATAGCTGACATCAAAACCCAACAAAATCAGAAATCGCCCTAACCTGATCACATTTACATCTGCAATAAATTTAATGCTACCAAACGGTCCGGGTCTCAATGCCGAAGGGGACAGTACAGTGAATGGCGGGGATATCGCATGTACATCCAGGACTCCTTGCAACAATGGAATATATGTAAAATCAATCTCATGATCATTAAAATTAAGATGCCCGACTTCTGTATGTGGAACACCAAGAGACTCAATGATATCCTTGACAGAGGCTCTTCGGTTCAAAAAATGTTCGAACCGCCTGCCTTGTCTATTCTTTGTCAAAAAAAAATCAAATTGTCTTTCAAATTGTATAAAAATTTTCACTTATTATTCCAATTTTTGTTACATTTATTACCTATTTTATTGCCTTTTAACTCTTCTTCTAAACAGTTTATTTATCCCAAAAACCACAAAGACCATTATCATTACTTCATATTCAGCTTAAAAAATAATATTATTTACTTCAGGCACAGACTTTGCTTTCAAACTATTCAAGTTTACTCTAATAAAAAAAGGAGTTCTTCATGAAAAAAATCATATTTATCTTGATAAGTACCTTTTTCTTAATATCCATCTTTGGAACAACCACCGCAAGCACTTTAGGTACCAATATCACTATTATTGATAAAAATTCAAGCAGCCAGACCTGGTACGGGCAAGAAGAGGATGAAGAAGTTGAACCGGGAATGCAGCCTGGACAACAATGGGACATGGAAGCATTTTTTCTTAACGGCAAAACCCTTTCCATGGTCGGCGGATATGATTTTATAAACGGCGAGGCAGGATTTACAGCCGGTGATATTTTTATTGATATCCATGGTGATGCCGTATTCGGCGATATCCATGGCGTAAGTAACGGCAACCTTTCTGTACTCAACACTTTTGGATACGACTATGTCCTTGATATGGATTTTAAAAACCTTACATATAATGTCTATGGAATAAATGGAACCACAAAGGTTTTGACATCTTTCTATCAACAGAACCAGGGCTCAAGTCCATGGAGATGGGATTCAGGCGGGCAGCTTATTCTGGAAAATATTGGTTTTACATATAATTCCCACACACCAGAAGAAACCGACTTTCTTGCAAATACTTTTTCCGGAGGCCTGCATAATGTTGTAGGCGGAGTGGATCTAAGTTTCCTTGGCGATGAGATATATGGTGCCATCCTTCATTCAACCATGCAATGCGGCAACGATAATCTAATGGGGCAGACGCCGGTGCCTGAACCCGCAACCATGATTCTTTTGGGCATGGGACTTTTAGGAATTGCAAGTATTGGAAAAAAAAGAATAAAAAAATAGAACTCTAAAGATATCAAATTAAAAAAGCAGGGCTAATTTTTTAGCCCTGCTTTTTTAATTCAGCTATTCGGTACAGATAATAATCTTTTTGAATATTAATATTTAGCTCTTACCATATGTTGTTCAGGACATTAGCTTTTCCTACTCTTCCTCAGCAGGCAATCCATTATCATCCCAGTCCCTTGCCTTGTAATATCCTTTAAGGAGTTGTTTCATTGTATCTTCGGTTATAATCTGATTTGTTTCAGGCAGCGCTTCTTTATGGAATCGCTTGGGAAGCAAGTCATCTTCCGGAACAAGCCCCTCCCTCAAATTGAATTTTCGGGTATCGTTGGAAATCCCTGCAGCAATCTTCCGCATGTCCTCCTTGTCAAGCTCAAGGCCGGTGACTCCTTTTATAATTTGGGATAACTCTTCCCATTGATAAAGATCTCTGTAAAACCGGCAACAAATTAAGGTGTCAAAAATGGTTAGCCTGTCTTCCCATTCTGTAAACATTTCGGCTTTTCCATCCATTTCATCAGGGTCAATCATTCCTGATAGTTCAGGTTTGTAAAAAGTGGATCGAAGATGGCAAGCCCCTCGGGGAGAAGATCCATAGGCTAAGCCCATGCCCTTTAAAATCCTTGGGTCGTATCCTGCAGGTTCTAACCCTTTTACATGAATAGCCTGATCCTCCATTCCCCATTCTTTGGCAGCGTTTACAATGCCCTTTGCAAGGATGTCGCCGATTCCTTTTCTGGCTGAGATATCCTTAAGAAGAATTGCTATTTGATCTACCTGACCATATTCGATTTTATAATCTACTTTGCTCTGGAGCACCGCTTCAATGGTAAACGCCACAAGGTTACCCCCGGTAATTGTATCTATCCCCAGCCTATCACAAAGATCGTTGAGATAGACTATTTCTTCAATGGTGTCCACCATGCAAAGACCACCAAACGAATATATTGTTTCATACTCTGGTCCTTCAATGGTAAGCCCTTTATGCCGTCCTTTTTTTACAGTGGCAAGCCTTCCGCAGGCGAGGAAGCATTTAAGGCAGGCATTGGCCTTAACATCACATCTTTTATGCAAAGCAGTTGCATTGATGTTCTCCTGATGAGGCACTCGCCCCTTTTTCCAATATTCTGTAGGAAACCCGCCAACATTGTTCATGATATCAACAAGCATGGGAGTTCCCATTGTCTTGTAAGCAAAAACCCCGGCATCTTCTTTTGAACGAATTGCCAGTGTCTTTGAAAAATCCTTTACCAGTAAAGAATCGGCCAATTTTTTTTTAGATTTTCCACTGAATACGATGGCTTTAATATTTTTTGAGCCCATTACCGCACCGACCCCTGTGCGACCGGCACTTCGCCAGTAATCATTTTCAATGACTGCAAAACTGACAAGATTTTCACCAGCAGGTCCGATGGTGATGACCCCACATTTTTTAGAGTCAGGGCGGTTTGCTTTAATCCACGCCTTGACTCTATCTTGTGTCTCAAAAGTATCCAGACCCCATAGATCTTCTGCGGAATGGAAGATCACGCTGCCTTCGGATATTTCCAGCCACATTGGCCTGTCTGCCGATCCATAGATCATTATAGCGTCAAAACCGGTTGCAGCCATATACTCGGCAACCGTTCCGCCGGAATAGGATTCTGAATAGAAGCCCGTCTGTGGGGACTTTGTATAAACGCCGTAACGGCAGGATCCCCATATCGGTGTTCCAGCAACAGGTCCGGTAGCGAATATGATATGATTTTCAGGACTTAACGGGTTGACACCAGGCGGATTATTTTCAAGCAGAAGGTGTGTGGCAAGACCTTTTCCTCCGAGTTTATTCCGAAGAATTCTATCCGGAAGTGTTTTTAATTCAATAGATTCCTGTGACATATTAATCCGGAGCAGTAAATTATAAAAACCAAACATTTAAATCAAGCCTCCTATTTTACGAGTTCAAAATAAATTCCGTTGTATCCTATGGATCAAAGTACTTTCCGATAAATCTCTTCAGCGTCTTTGATCGTTAGGTTCCTTGGATTGTTGGCAAGAAGCCTGGTCACCTTCATTACACCATCTGCAAGCATTGGAATGTCTGAATCACTGACTCCAAATTTACTAAGATGGCATGGAAGTTGAAGATCTTCAACTAGACAGCGCATTGCATTTAAAGCAGAATTTGCCGAATCTTTCAGACTCAAACCTGTTGTATTTTCTCCCAGCATGTTGGCCAGGGCGGCAAACTTTTTCAGGTTGCCCAACATATTAAATTCCATAACAGGGACCAGCATGATACTGTTTGCAACACCGTGGGGTATATGAAATTCAGCACCAATTGGGTAGGCAAAGGCATGGACAGCCGTGACACCTGCATTGGCAAAGGCCATTCCTGCCAAAAGGCTTCCTTCCAGCATGTTAGAACGGGCTTCAATATTTGTTCCATTGGCAAAGGCCGTCCTTATATTCTTGCTGATAAGCTTTATGGCCTGAACGGCAAAAATATCAGTTATGGAGTTTGCATTATTTGAAGTATAAGCCTCTATGGCGTGTATTAGTGCATCCATGCCCGTCGCAGCAGTGATGTGTGGTGGAAGTCCAAGGCAGAGTTCAGGATCCAGAATAGCAACATCTGGAAAAAGATAGGGGCTCACGATTCCCTTTTTGAGCTTTTCATCATGATCAGAGAGAATAACAATGGGCGTCACCTCACTTCCGGTGCCGGCGGTTGTGGGAATGATGATGGTTTTAAGTCCGGGACCCGGTATAAGATCAATGCCGAAATAGGAAGCAATATCTCCGGTGCTTACAGCAAGTATTGCCGCTGCTTTGGCGATGTCAATGGGTGATCCGCCCCCAATTCCAATAACAAGATCTGCCCCTTCCTCTTTAATGGCTAAAGAGGCTTCGACTGCGATTTCAAGGCGCGGGTCGGGCTCTACCTTGTCAAATATAGAAAAACTAATTTTAAAATTTTTAAGCAGCGCTCCAAGTTTTTCTGAAATACCTGCTTCAACTATGCCTTTATCTGTTATTATCATAATTTTTTTACAGTCAAGACGATTGATTTCATCAACTGCTCTTGCAAGAGAGCCAAATCCCATAATAATACGTGGTGTTGTCTGAAACATTTTTATATTTTCCATTGTCACTGCACTCCTATTCTGAATCTATAATATTTTTCGTATTTCTGATCTGATGCGCACGGGTTTTGAATCAGACAGCCAGATATGTTTTGTGTATTTCCTTTTCATCTTTGAACTCTTCTATACTTCCATGGTAAACGCTATGGCCCTTGTCAATAACAATCACCCGATCTGAAACTGCCAATGAAAATCTTAGATTCTGTTCAGAAAGAAGGATGGTCGTTTCTGCTTTTTTAAGGGATAAAACCAGCCCTTTTAGATCTGCAACTATCACAGGAGACAACCCTTCTGTCGGCTCGTCCATAACCATTACATCCGGGTTTCCCATAAGAGCCCTGGCAATGGTAAGTAATTGTTGTTCTCCGCCGGAGAGAGTTCCTCCCAAGCGGTTTGTCATATCCTTTAAAATTGGGAATATATCCAAGACAGTGTCAATATTCCATTGTCCCTTACGCCCGGGGACTTTACCAAGTTCAAGGTTCTCCTTGATGGTGAACGGTCCAAGGATCCTTCGATCTTCAGGTACAAATCCCAACCCTAATCTTGCCATTTTATAGGGTTGAAATCCCGTACAGTTTTTACCTTTCAATAAAAGCTCTCCACTTTTGGGGGGCGTAAGTCCCATTATAGATCGGAGTGTTGTTGTCTTCCCAGCCCCGTTTCTTCCCATAAGGCAGACTGTTTCACCCGGTTTGACATTCAAGCTGATATCAAAAAGAATATGACTCCTGTCATAAAAGGTATTAAAATTTTTGGCTTCTAGAATATATTCCATCACAGCTCCTCACCAAGGTAAGCGGTTATAACTTCCTTATTGTTTTGAATTTCTTCGGGACTGCCTTCAGCCAGTAAAGTACCCTGTTGTAGAACCCTTACTATCTGTGCAATATCAAAAACCATGTCCATATCGTGTTCGATAAAAATGAGCGTAAGATCAAATTCTTTCCATAGTTTTTTTATTAAATTCTGGGTCACCTTCCGTTCTTCCGGACTCATTCCTGCAGTAGGTTCATCCAGCAGAAGAAGCTCAGGTTTCAAAGCAAGAGCAATACCTATGTCAAGAAGTTTTTGATCTCCATGTGCCAATTCAAAAGCAAACCGTTGAGCCTGACTTTCCAGACCAAGGCTTTCAAGGATGGCATATGCCTGCTCGGTTGCCTGCTTGAACTTAAGCATGGGCCGCCAGAATTTTTTTGTCTTATTCATTCTGGACAGACAGGCAACCTTGATATTGTCCAAAACGGATTCGTCAGGGAACAGGGAAGAAATCTGAAATGCACGTCCAATACCTGAAAAAACTATTTTCTGGGGTGTTTGTCCCACAAGGTCCTTTCCTTTGAAAAGGACTTTACCTGTATCCGGAAGGAGGTTTCCTGTGATTTGATTGAAAAGTGTTGTTTTACCGGCACCATTGGGTCCGATAATGGCAGATATTTCACCTGGCATTACAGAGATATTGACATTATTTGTCACTTTGAGGCCGCCAAAGGCTTTGCATACCGATTCTAGTTTAAGGAGAGGGTTCATTTCAACCTCCATGCTTTTTTAGTTTGAGAAATCTGTGTTTAAGCTGAAGGAATTCTCCAACAAGTCCTTTAGGAAACAAAAGTACCATAATCAATACAATGGTTCCGATGATCAGGGACCAGTATTCAGTATAAGCACCCACAATATCTTCGATGAGAATCAATGCTATGGCTCCGACAAAGGGGCCGAAAAACTGATTGATGCCACCAAGAACGGTCATCAGGATCACCTCTCCGGAAGTGGTCCAGACAAACATGTCTGTATGAATGGAATTGTCCACACCGACCATTAGTCCTCCGGCCAATGCTACAAAAACCGAGGAAACGATATAAATACGAAGTTGATTCCGTCTTACCCGTCTACCCAGAAACCGTACCCGGTCCGGATTTTGATTGACACATCTTAATACCATACCAAATGGAGAATAGGCGATGCGTTTAAGTATCCAGATGGAAGCAATAACAATCCCCAGAATAAAATAATAATAGACAATTGGATTGCTGAAAATCCCGGGCTGCATAATGCCGACGACGCCATCATCTCCGCCGGTAAAGTTATACCATTTAAACATTATCTGGTACATTAGCTGTGCAAATGCCAGAGTAAGCATTGTAAAATAAACACCGCCGACTCTGATTAAAAGAAGTCCAATCAGGAGGGCTATAATTGCAGAGGCGACAAGCCCTATTGCCATGCCCGGAAAAAACCATGCGCTGCCAAGGTATTTTACCATGAGACCCACAAAATATGCTCCAAGGCCATAGTAGAGTGCCTGACCAAAGGAAAGCATTCCTGTTAGACCCCACAGCATGTTAAAAGCAGTGGCAAACAATATCCATATGAGAATATGACTGGCAAGATTCATTTGATATGTAGATGTCATAAAAACAGGGACCAACCCAAATATTATCATTATTGTAGCCCAGAGAGAGGTTTCTCTAAAACGGCTTTCTGTTTTCATGTTTACACCTTCCTGATTTTCCGGGGGGAAAAGAGCCCCTCAGGCTTAAAAATAAGAACAATAATCATTACCAGATAGCTGAACAAAGTGGCCCACTTCGGGACAATTACAATGCCAAAGGCTGTTAACTCACCGATTAGCAATGCCCCCATCCAGGCACCCCAGAAATTGCCCATGCCGCCAATCACCACAACAATCAGGGAATCAATGATCACCTCTACGCCAGCCCCAGGGGTTACAGATCTCAACGGTGCTGCAAGGGCCCCGGTAAAGCCCCCTAAAGCAGTGGCTATTCCAAAAACCATGGTCATGGTCATCGGCACGTTTATTCCCATGGCGCCCAGCATCTCACGGTCGACAGCAGCAGCTCTGGCTATTTTTCCAGCTCTGGTTTTATTCAGTACCCACCATGCAGCCACCACTACAATGATACCAACAACAATGATAAGAAGATTATAACTGGGGATATATAGATCGCCAATTTGCACTGGTCCTGTGAATCCGGATGGACGTTGAATGGTTTTGTATTCAGTTCCCCAGATAATTTTTACAAGATCATCTATGATCAGAATAAGACAAAAGGTAAGAAGAATCTGAAACCCTGCTTCATGTTTTCGTCCGTATATCCGCCTTAGCAAAAACACTTCTGCAACTATTCCGACTAACCCTGCACCCAATCCTGATAAGACCAATCCAAGCCAAAAGTTAACTTGCAGGACACTGATCATCTGGAAAGCCAGATAGGCACCGATCATATAAAATGAGCCATGGGCAAAATTAAAAACATCCCCGACACCGAATATCAGTGTAAGTCCGCTTGCTACCAGGAAAAGAAGCGTGGCCACGGTAAGTCCACTGATTAGTTGCATTATAAAAAAAGAAAAATCCATTAGACTGTTTCCTTAGATGATATACAGGAGGCAAAGGCCCCCTGTATATTGATCGCTCGTAAATTATTTTTTCCGTTTCATTTTAATATAGTCAGACGGGGGGACAAGATCTTCTGCTTTGTAAACTTTCCAGTTTCCAAGCATTCTTGTCGCAGGAGGAAAATCCTTGTTTGCTACAGTCACACCGATGGCTTGTGTCTGGATCATCTGGTGGGTTTCAGGATTAATATAGGATGTGAAACCATCAGGATCTTCCGGCAGTTTTATCTTTAAGCCTTCCAGAGCCTTTATCAGGGCTTCCGTGTCATCAGGATTCCCGACTTTTTCAACAGCGGCAGCAATGGCATAAATTCCAGCATAGGCACCCTCGGCAGCATAGGTGGGATAACGACCGGTAAGCGCCTTGAAATTCTTGACAAAATTCTTGTTTTGTTCTGTGTTTGGCCAATTGTTGTAATGACGTGCTCCAAGAATAAGTCCGAGAGGCAGTTCGTCTCCCATGGCACTCATCAGCTCATAGTTTCCACCTGCATCAGGGTGGAAATAGGTCATTTTATTAAACAGACCAAATGCCTGGGCCTGTTTGATAAATGCGACAGTGTCTCCGCCCCAGAATCCTGAAACAAGCACATCGGGTTTATCATTGAGTATTGATGTAATATATGACGTGTAGTCAGGGGCGTATATTTTTGGCCAGTATTCCCCAACAACTTTGAATTCAACGCCGAGGCGCTCAAGACTATATTTGATCTCATCAAACTGACTGTGCCCATAGGAGTAGTCCGGTCCGATAAATGCAATGGTTTTCCAGGGTTTGGTTTTTTTCAGTTCCTGGAGGTACAAGGCACCTGAAGCCATGGACTGAAATGTGTTGTTTGACACCCGAAAATAGTAGGGCTGAAAATTATCAACTGTAAGACGAGTGGATGCGTGGTCCGTACCAATAAAAATCTTTTTTTCCTGTTTGGACACTTCGGTTACGGCAAGACCGACTCCCGAACTGACAACGCCGAACAGAAAATTAACCTTATCTTCTGATATGTAGCGTTTTGCCACTCGAATTGCATAAGCGGCTTTTACCTTGCTGTCGTTAAAAGTGGCATCAATTTTATATCCGGCAGCACCACCTTTTGCATTGATTTCATTAATAGCTATTTCAGCCGCAGCAACCGAATCTTTTCCATAAAGACCGGCCCGACCAGTCATGGGATACAACCCTCCGATTTTTATCAATTTGTCTGCTGCAGAAACACCTGCTGGAGCGACACAAAAAGCAAACATGGCTACAATTAAACAAATCCAACGTTTTTTACTGTGCATTACCTTCCTCCTCGATCTATTGTTAATGTTAAAGAAAACTGCCTTATGGCAACCCCTTCCAATCTCTCATTTAAATTAGAATTGCGGACATGCCTGTTGAATAATTTGGCATGTTGCCCTAAGTTAAAAAAAAGCTGTTTAATACTCGTCGAGATAGTTCAGCCGAAAAACTCCAGTCATATCTTAAATTTTTGGGGAGCAAGCGGCTTACCTACCCACCAGTCAGGATCATGAGGCATCTTTTTCTCCTATCCGTCTTTTGAACAAAGATTTCAATTCATGACCAGCCTCTTCTTTCACTTGCAACGAGCATGCCATGGGTTTCTGATATGTTAATATGTTGAAATTAAAGGATAAAATGTATTTCTATTTTATAGAGAGAGGGGGGTGTATTGCAATTTTGCAATGAACTTCGCAAAATTAAGGTTAGTTGATAAAAAAATACTTGTTGACAGTGGCCTTGCAGCGGTTATTGCATTTGTGCAATTTATTGCAAAAATGCAATATTATTTTTTATCCCATGTTTAGTCATCTTACGCCACAGAGTTGTTGGATGAAGATTCAGTTTCTTGGATGCTTCTGCGACACTGCTACATCTGGAGACAGTATCTTTTATTATCTGAGACTCAACCTCTGTAAGGATTTCCTTAAGAGATCCCTGCCGGGAAGATAGATCAGAAATGGTTTTTACCTCTTTTCTGATTTCTGAGGGCAGATCGGCAAGACCTATCTGGTCTTCTTCAGACATTATAATCATCCGTTCCATTATATTAACCAGCTCCCTGACATTTCCGGGAAAACTATGTCTTACGAGCATATCGACTGTTTCAGGAGCCATTCGCTTGTTAATTTTTTTTTGTTTGTTAAATTTTTCAAGAATATTAAGTACCAGTACCGGAATATCTTCTTTTCTTTCTCTTAAAGGAGGAATGTCTATGGGAACCACATTGAGTCTGTAAAAAAGATCTTCACGAAAGGTTCCATCTCGCATCATTTGTTTAAGATCCCTATTTGTGGCTGCTATTATATTAACATTCACTTTGGTCGCATTGCCTGATCCGATCTTCAAGAATGTCTTATCTTCGATTAGCTCAAGAAGTTTTACCTGCATATCCAGTTTTAGCTCGCCGACCTCATCCAAAAAGACTGTGCCCCCATGGGCCGCCTCGATAAGACCTGCCTTACCCGAATGCAATGCGCCTGTAAATGCACCCTTCTCATATCCAAACAACTCGCTTTCCATTAATGATTCCGGTATAGCCCCACAATTTATTTTTACAAATGGATCATTTTTCCGAGGGCTCATTTGATGAATAATTCTGGCTAACATGCTTTTCCCCACCCCGGATTCTCCCAATAAAAGAACAGAGGTTTCTGAATTGGCAACTTTTATGGCTTTTTTTACTACCTGAATCATGGCTTGACTCTTGACCACCATCTCCTGGAGTACATGTTCTATCCCATCATGTTCTTGAAGGGTTTGGTAAAAGCGGCAGTTGATGCGCTTGGAGTCTTCTAACTGGTCTCGGAGAGTATTTAGTTTGGTAATATCCCGAACATTTGTTACCACAAGCAAAATTTCATTTTTTTCATCAAAAACAGGGGTTCCGGTAACTATGAGCTGTTTACCACCCTTGACCTGCTGCATTATTGTTATAGGTTTCTTCTTCTCAAGCACTTCAAGCGTCACAGAGTAGTCAAAGACTTTCTCATTTACAAGACTGTTCATGTCCCGGCCAATGAGATTTTTTTTTGAAAGGCCAGTAATTCTTTCATAAGCACTATTGACACGAATGGTTTTGGCATAGCCATCTGTAATATAGAGGCCGTCATAGGATGATTCAAATATTACCTCAAGTTCCTTGCACAGCCTGTTGTACCCCTGAAGCTCGGAAATTATGGTTTCATATTCAGAAATATCTTGAAACACAGACAGGACGCCTATAACCTTTTTACCTTTCTTGATAGGACTGCGGTTAACGATAATAGTAACATCATGAAGTGTGATTTTTTTTTTGTACTGGGGATGGCCTGTTTTTATAGTGTTTTCTAAATCCGGCCACGCATCTAGTTTAATTTCGGCGATATGTTTGCCAACCACATCCTCGTCAAGGGGGTCTCCGAATATAGCTTTGGCCGCCCTGTTGTAAAAAAGGATTACCCCTTTATTGTTGATTAAAAGAATACCGTTTTTAGAGGAATCAAGAATAGTCGGCCAACTTTCAGGCAGGTTCTCTATAACATTCATATCGCTTTCCATAAATCCTTATATGCAACCAGATGGGATAAAGACCATCCAAATCTTATTTTATGCTGAAAATATTTTAACAACATGGCAGCTAATTGAGTAAACAGTTTAGCGTTTCATACCAGTATTCATTCTTTTTTTTGATTGGCATTTTTTTTGTCATAATTAACCATGCGCCAAAAAAAAAATATTTTCAATCACTAATTTAAAAATTTCGTTTTGAAACAATAGTGCATTTATATTTTGGAGGAATATTCGTTTTCGGATTCTGATATGCTTATTTTTTTGTAAAGTTGAAAATTGTTTTATTTTTCTTGCACTCCATAGTTTTTTTTTATAGCGTTTCACTGAAAAGGATTTAAAAAACATAAAAAATTTGCCCTTATAGTAAGTTTTTGGGGTAATATCAAGGCAAATAGACCTGATCATCAATGGTTCGGCGACAAAGGCCAGAAAGGAAACGATGCGATGATTCCGAATATGCCAACGATAGGCGTCAGATTTGACATCGAAAAGGCCGGAGGTAGTTACTATGGGTTAACTTGCTGGAAGGTTTTCTGGCAAGCAATCAACCCAGAGGAGATTGGCGTTGCTTCCCTCTATGCAGGAGATACTGCCACTACCCTCAACGGTCGGGAAAATGTCTTCTGCATTGCTGTTCAAAGTCTGGACAGCGGCGCAACCGAAAAGGTCAAAGCAGCATTGGCCCAAAGTGAGGCGTTCAATCGGGTCTGTGCGAATCCCATGTTTGTTGAAGGAACGTCCTGTGCGGCAGAACCGCTGCAAGATGCTGGTAGAATCGATGCTGAGGAAAACCTTGTTGGCAATGATGGCGCATCTCGTTCTGCACTTGGTGTAATCAAAAAGGAGCGTGCAACAACGACGCAGGTAACAAAGGACATTCCGATTTTTGAAAAATCCAAGCTATCTTCTGCCCGGCCCCGAACCCTCCCTACCATTTCGTCGTTCAAGGAACTATCCAATAAGTGTGATATTTGCACCGATCCTATTAGGCAAGAGGATATGATTAAAGTTACAAGAGAACAAATAGAAAAAGCATATAGGTATGGTTTTTATCCCGCCAGCCTATATAAACACCCTCTAACTGAGCTGCATGACCACCCATGGCATGCTTGGAATTTTAGCGTAACTCAGAACAAAGAAACAGATTGGGGAATTTGTCAAGCTTGTGACAACGAGATAAAAGATTATTTGTTCTTCAATGCTGAGTTTTTAACAAAATTAAAAAAAAATGAAGTTTCTGAACACCAATTTGAACGAAAAAAAGCACTTGGAGGGGATATCGGCAGTATACAATATTTAGTTTCAGTCAAAGATCGTTTTGCTGTTAGCCTATTGGTACATCTTTTTAAGAATCAAAATTTCAGGGAATGTGATTTTGCCCCAAGGGCGCTCGGCCGACTCGGAGATCGAAGAGCAATTCCAGCGCTTCTTAAGGTAATTGAAGATGATAGAATATCTTCAAGCGTAAGGCATCATTCTGCAATTGCAATAGGTAGAATTAATGATAGACAAGCATTGCGGCCTTTAATTGAGTTGCTAAAGAAGGTAAAAAATGAATCAGTCATATCTGGCATTGTAAAGGCTTTGGGAGAAATTGGTGATGCTAAAGCCATTCCATCAATTGTTGAAACCTTAAATAATAGCACAGATTTTATTCGTCTGGCATCGGTAAATGCTTTGGGTATGATCGGGGATAAACAAGCCCTCCCATATTTGGAATCTACAATAGAAGATAGCAATAAAGATGTTCGTAAAGCGTCAAAAAAACTAATTAGGCGAATATCAAAACAAAATGTAAAAAATGGTTTCTTAAAAAGGCTTTTCGGTTGAGCTTTTTATAAACTTTAATCGTGTAAAGCAATATAAATGAGTTCTGGGGACAGCTTACTTAATTCATAATTTGATCGGCGGAATCGTCGAACGAATAAGGATAGATCCGTGTGAGTGAAACGAACCACGATCTTATCCGGTGGTTGGACAAGCCCGGTAAAATTTACGATGTGGTCTATATATAAGAAAATATCTTTTTTCGAGTATGGAGAAAGCGATACGCCTTCACAAGGATAGGCAATTTCAAGGCGCACGGGTGCATTAACCTAAAAATAGGTTTAGAAAAACCAATTATTTCATAATGGTACTCTCCTCCTGTGTTAAAATGCACTACAGTTTTTTTGCCGAAACAATGTATTAACCGGATTTTTCTCCGATGTAACGAAATCCAAAAATAATCATGGGTGACTTACAGCACGGGCATTTAAAAACCGGCCTTGGACGTTGTTCTATCTCTTTGATTTTAACATATAAAATCAATTGAACCAGAAAGAGCAGTTTTTTCGCATTACTATGAAGGAATCCATAGTCTCTGGCTCTTCGAAATCCCTTGGGGAGAACGTGCTGTATGAGCAGGTTTAAGAAATCCTCCCCTTTAAGGTTTCTAAATAGTGTTGTACCGGTTTTGCTTTCAGTATACTTAAAAGTCACCATGCCATTGTGATTAGAAATTATGTTTTTTTCACTGATCACGCCACGGTATAAATAACGGGATAAATATTTAAT
>JAGLNZ010000188.1 GCA_023139225.1 Desulfobacula sp.
TCTGGCTGCTTCACTCTTATTGCCGCCGGCTGATTCAAGGGTGGACAGGATGGCTTTTTCTTCTATCTGTGAAAGCCTGATATTTCCCAGATCAGTCCCCCCGCCGATCTTGTCAACTATAGTTGCTTTCATAAACGAAAGGTCTTCTAAGCGGATATAATCGGATCTGGCAAGAACCACTCCCCTTTCCACACAATTCATCAATTCCCTGACATTGCCTTCCCATTCATACCGGATCATGGCATCCATGGCATCGGGTGAAAAGCCTTTGATATCCCGCTTATTTTTTTTTGAAAATATTTCTAAAAAATGCAGGGCCAGAATCGGGATATCTTCTTTTCTTTCCCTCAAAGGCGGGATCTCAACACTAACGACATTCAGCCTGTAGTATAAATCGGAACGAAAACTTCCCTGGTCTGACAATTTTTTTAAATCCTTATTGGTGGCGGCAATAATCCTTACATCTATTTTAATATTTTGATCACTTCCCACGGGGGTTATCTCTTTTTCCTGAATCACTCTTAAGAGCTTTGCCTGCATGGCAAGACTCATTTCACCGATCTCATCCAACAGGATACTGCCCTTGTCAGCCAGCAAAAATCTTCCTTTTCGTTTTTTGTCAGCACCGGTAAACGATCCTTTTTCATGGCCGAAAAGCTCTGACTCAAGCAGGGTCTCTGTGATGGCTGCACAATTGATCCTTACAAAGGCTTTATGTTTTCGTGAAGAATTAAAATGGATGGCAGATGACACCAGTTCTTTGCCGGTTCCGGATTCTCCTGCAACCAGGACATTGGCATCAGTGGGCGCAACCATGTGGATGGTATCCAGCAAAGATAGTATGGCAGGGCTTTTCCCTATAATATCATGGGAAAAAGACTGCTCTTTTAACCGAATTTTTAAATCCCTGTTCTCCGTTTTTAAAAAAATACTTTCAAATATACGTTCAATGGTCAGCTTGAGCTTATCAAAATCCAATGGTTTGGTCAGATAATCATAGGCACCGATTTTTAATGCTTTTATCGCCGTTTGAACCGACGAATAGGCGGTCATGATAACTACAGGCAAAGAAGGATTATAGGTCTTTATATGCTGCAATGCCTCCATGCCTGACATTTTCACCATTTTCATATCCATCAGAACAATATCAAAGGGCTGCTCTTTAACCATTTCAACTCCGGTTGTCCCGTCATCTGCCAGGTAAATGTCAAACCCCCAGTCCGTCATTAAGACTTTGAGCATCCTGGCATGGGCCGCATCATCGTCAACCACAAGTATCTTTTTCATTTGTGTTTTATCCTTTTCAAGAAACAGGCAAATTGATAATAAAACAGGTGCCCCGGCCTTTTGTACTTTCCACCCGAATGCTGCCGCCAAGATTTTCAATGATCCTGTGAACAATTGAAAGCCCTAACCCCGTACCGCTTGACCGGGTGGTAAAATAGGGATCAAATATCAGGTCGATCACATCCTGATCAATACCAATGCCGTTATCCTTCACCTTTATTTCAATTGCCCGGTCATCCGGGACATCCAGAACCTTAATTGCAAGCCTGCCCCTGTCCTGCAATGCCTCTATGGCATTGATATATAGATTTAGAAGAACCTGATTCATCCGGTCCGGATCTGTATGGATTACGGCTTTTTTTGTATCAATATCGACCTTTGTTTCAATTTTTTTATGATCCAGATCATTGTAAACAAGTTTTAAAGAATGGTTAATCAACTCTTTGATATCCACCTGTTTTTTCTCAACTCCCATGGGTTTTGCAAATTCAAGCAGCTGGGTAACCGAGCGGTTGATACGTTCCACTTCCCTGACCATAATTTGGGCGGTTTCCTTTTGTGTTGCATTATCTTCATATTGTTTGCCAAAATAGGTTGCAAATCCTTTGATGGAGCTTAACGGGTTTCTGATCTCATGAGCCACACCCGCTGCAAGCTTTCCGACTGCTGCAAGCCGCCTGTTTGTCTCCACCTGCTTTTTAAGCTCTTTGATCTGGGTCATATCCCTGAAAAGAAATAAATATGCCATAACCTGATTTTCACTCCCCTTGATAGGGGATGCCGTGATATCCAGCCGAACCTTATGGCTGGAATCAACGGCAAGAGTGATCTTGCGATGAAGAACCTGCCCGGATGCTTCCATTTCACGGATCAATTCAATCATTTCCTCAAAAGGTTTATTCAGATCTCCACCCAGAATATCTTTGGCTGCTTTATTCATGGATGTAATCTCATGGTCAGAACTAATCGTAACCAGACCTGCCGGCATATTCTGGATCACATTATCGGAAAACGCCTTTACATGGGATAAAGATGACTTGGCAGACCTGTACGCCTGGAAAACAAATAAGGCTACCATACCGACACATCCCAAAATAAAAAAGAAAACACCCCGCCATACAGTTTCTTTTAACAGTCTGTCCCGGGCGATTCTTTCCCTGTCCATGGAAAACCCGGCAAAAATATAATGTTCCGCTGTTTCAGGCAGCTTATCCCACTGGTTTTTAATATAAGGCCGACACCAATCCAAAATTTCCCCTTCAGCATTTAGCCGGTCCGGCAGGTTTTCGTTCCTGTTCACTGGCATTCGAGGCCTTCGCATATGCCCGCGCATGGGCCCGGACCTTATCGGTACAAACCGTTTGAACACTTCAAAAACCTGGACATCCTCTTTTTGCGGTCTTACCCTGTGATACACCAAAGTGGCATCTTCATTTAGCTTGGCAGTCCCGGGCATGGCACCATAAATCTGTCCCATCATGGAGGCATCCGAGTGTGCCAGTATCCGCCCTTTTTTTGATGTAATCATCATATAGATAACTTCAGGCTGCAGCGAGGTCTCTAAAAGCATGGCCTGGATTCTTTTTGCACCCCATCGCATGGTGAACATTCCGGTTCGGGTTCCCGCCTCAAATGTCCTGATTAAAGATGTCCCTTTTTCCAAAAGCCTTTGAGTGAAAAATTCCTTTTGCCTTTCAAGCCTGTCCAGTGTCATGAACGTAAAGATCGGCAACAGGATCAATAAAACACCAAAGAAAAATAAAGGGGATACCAATGGAAAATTATTTTTTTTCATTTTTTTTATGTTCTCTTTTCTATTCATCTTATACTTTGGTCATTCCTTATATTCCTTTTGATTCCCTTTAATATAATCAAGCAAAAACAATACCATGGGAAGAACGCCTTAGGCTTCAAGTGTTTTAAGTCTGCTTTAATTTGTACGCCCCATTATTGTGGGTATTTTATATACACCTGGATACACCATAGTGAGTAAAAAGTATACAATACCA
>JAGLNZ010000189.1 GCA_023139225.1 Desulfobacula sp.
TGATCAAGCTTATCAGGTGTTACATCATTTTTAATATGCAGATGAAAATGCAGGTCATTTACACGGGTGTTCAGCAGAATCTGAGCATCATGGATATTGGCTCTTCCCATGGCAGCAATCCGGATGTTGTATTTATTTTTTTTTGTATGATGGTAAAGGGTTCTGACTGCATCGACTTCCAGGTCATGGGCAGGAGGATAGCCTGCCTGGCAGATATCAACTTTTAGTTTTTCCTGGAATTCAAGAATCTTTAGCCGCTGGGAAAGAGAGAACATCAGCCCTCTGTACTGCATGCCTTCTCTGAGGGTTTCATCAATAATTGTGATTTTTTTATTTCCCATGGTGTCCCCTTATTGTACTAAATGGGGTGGTATTAGACAGGGGCGGATTAAAATACCCATGAATCAAATTGGGAAACCGGATGGTCAACTTTTCAATAATGCTTCCCATCCCTAAAGGTTTACCGCTGTCTTCAACCTTGGACATGATCCCACAATATTTTTTGGGATCAAAGTTTAAGTTGCGCCACTGGATCATATCGACCTTACAGGTCTCAATAAATTTTTTTAATGCTGTAAATTCCTTTTTGGAATCTGTAAATCCCGGGCAGTTAAGATAATTGATGGAAACAAATTTTCCCTGCTGTTTTGCAGCATGAATACTATTTAAAACATCTGAAAATTGATAGGATTTGGGCCTGAAATAGGCATGATAACAATTCTTTCTTACGGAATTTAAACTGACCCTCATGGAATCAAGTCCGGCCCGGCATAATTTTTCAACATGTTTGGGCAGGCTTGCATTGGTATTCAGATTGATGGTGCCCTTGTCTGTTTTCTCCCGGATAAGCCTTATGGCCGGCTCGATAGCCTTGAATGCGGTTAAGGGTTCTCCTTCACATCCCTGTCCAAAACTGACAACCGCCTTTTTAACGCGGGAAATATGCTCAAGGGATACCTGGGCGATTTCCTCAGGGGTTGGAGTAAAGTTTATTCTATCCTGGCAGGCACACAGGTTGTCTTGAGTTTGAAGAGAGATACACCCGAGGCAATCGGCGTTGCAGACGGTTGATGTTGGAAGCGGGGCTTCATACCGTTTGAGAAAAAAATTTTTCCCGGCAGGGCAGCCATATTGTAAAGCACAGGTTTCAAGATGGCGGATCAGGCGATTTTCAGGATATTTTTTTTGCATCTGGTTGACGCCTTTAACAATACCCTTATGGGGCATTTGTCTTAAATCCTGGCGGGGTTCTTTGTCCACAAGGATGGCGGCAGACCTGAAATCGTTTTTCCCGAATCCAACAGCACCATAGGAGAATAATGGGAGCAGGTCTTTGATGCCTTCATCATCAAACCCGCAAAAATACCGGGTCACATATCCCGGCGAGTTGAACACGGCAACGGGAAAGATTTTTTCATTTGGATCAAACGGGTTATGTTCAATAATTTCAAACTTGTCTTTTGCAATATTATAGACAACGGGTTTTCTTTGGGGAAGCATTAAAAGTTCACTGCCATGGGGCATTGGTATGGTCTGCTCTTTTTTCAGCACAACAGGAATGTTGCCGGACATGCCGGCGGCACCATAGCCTTCCAGTTCAAAAATGTCTCCGTTTTCTGCCGCCACAACAGCTGTCAGAATATTTTTATTGATATATCCGATACTTTGACTCCAATCATAATAAGTGTTTTGGGATAGCTTCAGTCAGGCTCAAAGGATTTGTTGTTGCTGCCTTTTCTGGTTTTATGCAGCTGCACGTCTATTTCTTTCATTTTTTTAAGCTTATCCTTTAAAATTGAAAGTTCTGCTTCATACGAGCTTAATTTTTTAAGTTCACCCCTTGCCTGTGCTGCTTTTATTTGGGCCTGTTTCAATTTTTGAGTGAGGATTGCCATATTCTTGTTTTGCCGCTCGGTATTTGTTAAAAGTTTATTTTTTTCATCCAGGGTTACATTTATTTGCAGGATTAATGCGTTGTATAATACGGCAATCTCTTTCTCTTCAGGGGACAACGGCAGTTTTAAGTAAATCTGCAGCCAGTCCTGTGCGGCCTTGTAGTTGATTTCAGGGTTGTTGGGGTGGAGATTCAGCAGAGCTGCCCGCCAGACGGAAGGTTTACAATAGCGTGTATCAGGGTACTTTGCGGATATAATGGCATATTCTTGTATGGCCTCCTGAAAGTTGGATGAATTTTCTTTTGCCGCAGCCAGTTCCATATGGTTTCGAGCGTTAAATTCGACATCGGAAACCAGATAATGTGGAAAACAGCCGGTCAAAAAAAAACATAAAATTATGATGATATGACGAATACTCATAAATTCCTCATGACAGAATAAATTTTTTTTGAGCCCCGAAAGGTTGGTCATCAACTATTGGAAATTCAACTTTAAAAGATGAACCCCTGTCAAGGCTGCTTTCAACATAAATTTTACCACCATGCCCTTCTGTATATGCTTTGACAATAGCTAACCCTACTCCTGAGCCATTACTTTCTATCTTTTTTATATTACTGGCCTGATAAAATCTTACAAATATATTGGGGATTTCATCCTGATTGATACCGATTCCCGAGTCCTGAACCTTAACCTGAACTCCAAGGTCACTGGGACCTATGCTCACCGCAATCTTTCCATCTTCCCGCGTGTATTTAATTGCATTGGTGATCAAGTTACTGACAATAATTGAAACTTTTTGGGTATCTATCATGACCCTGGAAACTGCAACGGAATCCAATGTTATAGTTATATTTTTTGATGCAGCTGCAAGTTTTGCTTCATCAACAACAGGTTCGACGATTTTAAGGAGATCGGATAATTCCATGTTGTATTGCATTACACCGGATTCAATTTTTGCAAGATCAAGGTATTGCTTGCTGAAATTTGTTATTTTATCGATTCCTCTTTTCATGGCATCAAGCATTCGAAGCTGGCTGTCCTTTAATGTTCCTGATGCCTTTAAAACATCATGGGCAGACAGCATCGCCTGGAGGGGGGTTTTGAGTTCATGGGAAATCTGTTGCATCATTTGAGTTCTCAGTTCATTTATATCATTGATTTTAGCGCTCATATCATTGACTGCATCTGCAAGCAGAGCAATTTCATCATGAGAAGATACAATAATTTTTTCAAAATTTCCATGGGCAATCTGTTCACTCCCCTTAATCAGATCACTTATGGGCCTGGTAATGGTACGGGTAATAATTAAGGCTGCTGTTATGGCGGCAAACAAAGTTGCAATGATTAATAATAGAGCGACTTGGACAGACCGAGCTGTTATGGTTTCAATTCTGGTCACCTCTTTCCCGATGGAAGACTGGTTTTTGTTGATAAGGATATCAAGAGAATCAAGAAGTATGCTCATGTTCTTTTTTCTTATTTTCTTCTGGTTTGCACTTGGTTTTTTATTGTCTTTGTCCTGCATGCCGGCAACAAGATAGCCATGAATTTTTTGCATGCTTTGTATCAATGACCGGTCTTCATGGGAAAATTGTTTTTCAAGCAATAAATTTAAATTGTAACCAACCTGTTTACTTGTTTCGATAAACAAAGAGAAATAGGTCTCATCATTTGATACCATGTATTTTTCAGCATATCCGTTTTCATCCCGAATAGCGGTTTGCAACTGCCTTGCAAGTTCCTGGGTTTTGACATTTGAGCCAAGGATAATTTTTGCCCCATTTGCTATGGTATTCAGTTCAAATAATACATAGGCACTTGAGATGATCATTATTGTAATAATAGCACCAAAACCCATCATCATTTTTTTATATATGGTTAGT
>JAGLNZ010000019.1 GCA_023139225.1 Desulfobacula sp.
CGGACCAGGTAATTCCCTTTGATGATGAAGAAGATTTTAAGGATTTTTAGTTTTAGTATTTGATTTGCCTGTTTGCACAGGGTATCTTATTTTTATGCCCTGTGCCTTAAAAACACAAATTCATAACAGTATAAATATGTTTAATTCAAAAAAAATAAAGGCAGTATGATGATGTATGAAATCATTGAAAATTTAGTTGAAAAGCTTTCTTGTGATTTTGTTTTGGCAGACCCTGAAGAGCCGGAAAGTTTATCGGGTTTGCTGCCGATTCTGAAACAGATTCATGGACAATGTATAGAATTTTCGTTGAACGATAAGGCAAACGAGGTTTTAAAGGCAAGAAAAATCATTAATGCTGTTTTAAAAGATAATCAAAAAGATGTTGAAAAAAAAATGGCGGCATTAAACAACTTAATATCCGAACTATTATCGTCCATAAGCATTTTAGAAGAATCGGATCAGATCCCGGTGTCGGATGGCCCTGATTTTGATCAGATTGAAGAAAGCCTTAAAAACTTTTCCCATTTGATTGGTGAATTTTGTCCCGGAGAAATCCCTGATCTTGGTACCATGCTCAATATTATAGATGAGCTTATTGAGGCTTCAAAAGAGAAAGATTGGATTACCTTTCATGAAGTTGCCATTGCCTGCAAGGGGTATGTGGAAAATATGACACTGGAAAACATCCATAACACAAAACCCATTGAAGAAACCCTGGTGCTGCTCAAATCCCTTTTAAGCCATTTTAAAGCCGGGGAAGCCTTTGTCTTTGATTATTCCGATGTTCTGGAACTATTGAATTACAAATTTAATGAAGAACAAAAACCCAAAGATGATGAAGCAGGACAAAAAGACCTGGAATTAGAATCCCGGGAAGAGCCTTCAAAAATACCATTGGAGAAAATACCACCTGAGAAAATATCGGAAGACGATATGGAGATCCTGATAGATTTTGTATCTGAAGCCCGGGAAAACCTTGATACAATTGAAGTCAATCTTATTGATCTTGAGCAGGACCCGTCCAACAAGGATATTATCAATGATATTTTCCGTCCGTTTCATACTATTAAAGGGGTGTCCGGGTTTTTATCCCTGGCGAAAATCAACAAACTTGCCCATACCACGGAAAATCTTTTAGACAGTGCCCGCAGCGGAGACTTTTTCATCAATAATATTGCAACCGATGCCATCCTTGAATCAGTGGACACCTTGAAAAAGCTTATTGACAGGGTCAGCCAGGGTCTTGAAACCGGATTCAAGCAGCCGGATGATGATATTGATGTAAACGCCTTAAGGGATAAACTGCAAAGGCTTCAAAAATCTTTGGCTAAAGGAGAAACAGAACCTTTGGGTGAAATCCTGGTCAGAAAAGGTGTTGTTGATCAGGAAAGTATTGACCAGTCTCTTAAAATCCAGCAGGAACAACCCGATAAAAAAATTGGGGAAATACTGGTTCAAGAAAATAAAGCAGAGCCAGGCGAGGTAGCCTCTGCTCTCATGGATCAAAATTTGTCTAAAAAGCGGGTGGCAGCTCAGGTAAAGGTGAGTACTGAAAAGCTCGATGACCTTGTTGATTATGCAGGAGAGCTTGTCATTGCCCAGTCCATGCTCAGACAAAAGACATCAAATGATCCGTCACTGAACCAGAGTGTGGCACAGTTAGGCCAGATTGTGACCAATATGCAGAATATTGCCATGTCCATGCGGATGATTCCCATAAAAGCCACTTTCATGAAAATGATACGGCTTGTGAGAGATTTGTCCCGAAAATCAGGGAAAGATGTCGCCTTAAATATGGTCGGTGAAGACACTGAGATCGACAGAAATGTGGTGGATGCCCTTTATGAACCCATGGTCCATATGATCAGAAATTCTGTTGATCATGGTATTGAACAAGAAGCAGACCGTCTTGAGCGGGAAAAGCCTGCCCAGGGCAGTATTACTCTTAGAGCCTATCACAAAGGCGGCCATATCATTATTGAAATCGAAGACGACGGCAAAGGGCTTGATAAGGATGCAATTTTTGAAAAAGCCAAAAGTACAGGCCTTATTATCGGTGATGAACAGATGACCGATGCCCAGATTTATGATCTTATCCTTGAACCCGGATTTTCCACTGCAAATAAGATTACTGATGTGTCGGGCAGAGGTGTCGGTATGGATGTGGTCAGGGACGGGATATCAAAATTCAGGGGACAATTGAATATTGAATCATCAAAAGGCGCCGGCACCAAGTTTACCATTAGTTTACCGCTTACACTGGCGATTATTGACGGGATGCTGGTAAGGGTCGATGATGAAAGATATGTTATTCCCACCATAGCAATACAAAAGGCGTTTAAGCCTGAAAAGGAAGATTGTTTTACTGTCGAAGGAAAAGCCGAAATGGTCAAGGACAGAGGCGATTTGATTCCCTTAATTCGTTTGAATGAAATGTATAAAA
>JAGLNZ010000190.1 GCA_023139225.1 Desulfobacula sp.
AAATTTTAAAATCAAGGGTTTTAACCAGTCCGCCCTGGGTTTCCGGCTGTCCTGTATATTCAGACACCTGTTTCAAGCATGTATTTGCTTTTTCCCCTAAAATCTCTTTTATTTTACCATAGGTTCCCCCGGTTGACAGAATCAGAACGCCCGGGTTTAACTCGATGAGTCCCGGAATAAGGGACTCAAGGCCTGATTTGTCAGACACACTCACCAGAACGGTTTCAATTTTTACTTGATCATCAATTTTTTCAACTACATTCTTGCCCATGATCTTTCCTTATATTTATTGTAAATAAGTTAATAATTTATTTATTTTAATGATCCGGATTAATAATATAATTAGCGCCTTAAAGTCAAGTTTCTATCCATGGACAAATGCGGTATCCGATTTCAGCCGCTTTTTATCAATCTGGCACGATAAATGCTTTTTATCTATCCCTGAAAACAACCTTTTGAGCTTTTAACCCTGTCATGAGGTGAAATATATGGTTGTGGAAACTGATAAAAAATATCTTGCATAATGCAATACAATCTTCAAGGAGGTCGACATGTCTGAACAGCAATCCTGCCCACAGTCCAATAACCGGCTGCAATATTTCCCCATCACTCTTTTTGCCACTGTCATGGGAACCGCAGGTCTTTCCATTGCATTTTTGCGATATGAGCATTTAATGAAATTTTCATGGGGCGTGGGTCAAGCCCTTTTATATATAGTATCTGTCTGGTTTATCCTGCTGACCATTGTCTATGCCGTCAAATGGGCCAATTATCCGGATGAAGTCGCAATAGAGTTTAACCATCCGGTGCGGATTAATTTTTTCCCTGCCTATTCTATTTCCCTGCTGCTTTTAAGCATTGGTTATGAACCGACACAGCCTGGAATAAGCAGGGTTCTATGGTATTCCGGTGCTGCTCTGCACTTGGGATTTACACTCAAACTCATGCATATCTGGTTCCATAAAAGTTTTGAAATCCACCATATCAGCCCGGCCTGGTTTATCCCGGTGGTGGGTACCATCCTGGTTCCTGTTGTGGGAGCGGCCCATGCTCCGATTGATATATCCTGGTTCTTTTTCAGCATAGGGATCATTTTTTGGATCGTACTGCTGACCATGATTTTTTACCGGCTCGTGTTTCATACCCCCCTGCCGGACAAACTCGTTCCCACCCTGTTCATTCTCATTGCCCCCCCGGCGGTTGCATTTATCGCCTATGTAAAGATGACCGGGGATCTTGATGTATTTGCACGAATTCTTTACTATCACGCTCTGTTTACTACAATGCTCCTGTTCTTTATGATCGACAAATTCAAAAATATAAAATTTTTCATTTCCTGGTGGGCCTACACCTTCCCCATGGCTGCCATTACCATTGCGACCTTGCTGATGTACCACCACACCCACTGGGTCTTTTTTAAATACCTGGCCTCAATCTTTTTGGTTCTTGCCTGCCTGTTGATCCTGTTTATACTGTATCAAACCATCCTGATAGCCCGGAGGCATGAAATCTGTGTTCAGGAATAAAAATATCCATAAAATTATAATAAAATATTATTTTCAACTTCTTTTATATGTGAGGAAAAAATTATGGCAAATGCAATCACCCTTGTCAGGATACCCCTGTTATTCATATATATTGCCTTATTACAAACGGGCCGTCCAAAGATCATTTTCTGGTGTATTCCGTTTATTGTCCTGATCATGCTGCTCGACATGGTCGACGGTATTGTTGCCCGGCATCTAAACCAGGCAAGCCTGCTGGGCAGCACTCTGGACATTGCAGTTGACAGGGCGTTAGAGATTATCCTATGGGTGGTTTTTTCCTGCCTGGGATTAATACCGCTTCTGATTCCCCTGATTGTCATTACCCGGGGCACATTGACCGATGCTGTTCGCTGTGTCGGCACCTGTAATGGTGAAGCAGCCTTTAATCAGATAAAAAATCCAATTAATCGTTTTCTGGTGTCTTCCCGCTTTATGCGTGATTTTTATGGCGGTATCAAAGGAACAACTTTTGCTGTTTTAACCCTGGATCTGGGTCTCCAGGTTCTTGAGCATGCCTGGACTGGATGGGTTCATTCCTTTGCCATAGTACTGACCTGGCTTACCATCACCTTGACCATTGTGCGTGGGGTTCCAGTGATTGTTGAGGAAGTAACCCTTTTGAAAAAATCTTCATCTTCTGAAGCCTGAGGCCTCTCGTGACAACTAATCTGCAGACTTTGGCAAACAGTCAATTTGGAGTTGGCTTGGGACTTGCGGCTGGACAGTGCATCCCACCGGTTTTGAGCTATCCTTTGATCAAGTGTGCTGCAAAATTGTTGAGCCGATGGGAAAATTCGGGCCTGGTTCAATCTGTTCGCAGAAACCAGCAAATTGTGCGTGGGGAACACCTGACTTCCCTGGATCTGCAAAAAGCAGTGGAAGAAGTTTTTATTTATGCCGGACGTTGTTTTATTGATCTGTACTATAATTTGAAAAATCCCGATGCCCTGCAGCATAAAGTGCTTGAAAATGACAGTCTTCGACGGCTTATTACCTTGAGCCGGGATAAAAATTTCGGGGCCTTTGTGGTTGTTCCGCATATGAGTAATTTTGATCTAATGTTGCTGGCTGGTGCCGCCCGAGGTTTCAAGACAAAGGTTTTGACATTTGCCAAACCAACCAACGGTTATCAATTACAGAACAATATCCGGGCAACCAGCGGGCTTGAAATTATGCCTGTAAGTAAAAAAGCTCATATAAATGCGCTCAAAACAATGCGAAACGGTGGTTTTGTCCTCACGGCAATTGATCGCCCGATATCAAGCCAAGCCCGAAAACTAAATTTTTTCGGCCGTCCCAGTCCACTTCCTGACGGGTATGTGAGGATGGCGTTAAGAGCTGATGTGCCTGTAATGGTTGCAGCAGTACATATGAATAAAGACGGGCTATATCAGCTCAAGTTGTCAGACCCGGTTCCCATGATCCGGATGACTGATCCGGTAAAAGAAGTACGATATAACACTGAAAAAATTTTACGAATAATCGAAAATTATATTCGCTGCCACCCCTCGCAGTGGCAGATGTATTACCCTGTTTGGCCGGATGAAAACCCTTCTTTTGAAGGCTGAATTTTTTACAGACAAAAATAAGAGCCTTATGAATTTAACCCAACCACAATTTGCCGGAATCCTCTTTGTTTCAGGACTTTTTCTTAGTGGATGTGGATCATTATACTGTAAACCAAGGATACAAGATCTGGATTTTCGAGTTTTTAATATTTTGCATCTAAAACTATCCAGACAAATTTTGTTTTTCCTTTCTCTATGGTTGTTGGGAACAACTCCGATCACCCTTATCATACTGGGTGTTTTACTTTTTTCTGACTGGTCTTCAGGGTTTGCTGCAATACTGTTTTTTGCTGTGATTGCCAGTGTTGAAAGATTACAGAAACTGACAATGAAGCGACAACGCCCATTTGCTGTACTGCCTGATGTACGAATGTCTCAACCCAGACAGCCGCAAGATCCATCGCATCCCAGCGGAGATGCCATGCGCATCTGGTATCTGGCCTTTATTATTCCTACAGCTTTTGGTCTGCCCATATGGGTTCTCTTTATTCTTTGCTGCCTGGCCGGTTTAGTCAGCCTGGGCCGTATCGCCCTTGGGGTACATTTCCCTTTGGATGTGATTGGAGGAATGGGGCTTGGTTTTATGGGCGCCGGTCTTTATCAATTTGCTCTTTGCCCCTGATACTTGTTTTGGAATTTATAAAAATTTACAGGGCAGTAAACTTCTCCATCAATGGTCCAACCTTTTCCCGGTGCTCCGGCGGGATCATCAGCACCGCTATTTTTTCATTAAAAAGAAACCTGTTATCATTGGCTATCAGGGATGGGTCTGAAAAATCATCTAAGGAGTTATCCGATAAAAACAGGGTCAGCATATCTGATAAATTTGCTGAAAACCCGTTCTGATCCAGATGCTCTATATACTGCAAAAACAGATTGTTGATGGTCAATACAATTGGCGGAACCCGGGCATACCCAGATTCTGCGCAATGAACCTGGGACAGCAATGCCCTGCATCCAAAGGGCCGGGCATCATAGATACCGCACATGTCATCCACAAGCATTGGGCATTGCCCCCAGGAGGGATCATTCTCCTCTTCAGGAATATCTTTGTTTTCCATACACATTCTTGCAAACATGTTTGTGGTCATCTTTGGGATAAATCTTTTTTGGGGAAAATGGCGTTTTATCCGGGTTTTCAGATCTTTTTTTTCCTGTGGCGCTAAACCGGCAATCAAAAGATCTGCTTCAAGGCTTGTCAGGGTCACATTACAGGTACAGCAGGAGGAACATTTTTTTCGGCACACAACATCAATATGTTCAACCGCCTTATCGTAAAGCGCATACATTTGTTTTAGCTGATCAGTCTCAGGCGCACCCCATTGATTTTTCATTTAAAACCCTTTATTGTTTTATAAAATGCAATAATTTTCAAACAAACTTTGTACTGCATCTACCCCAATTGACATAAACAGTCAAACATGGGTGTTCACCTTAACGTTACCAATCGTTACTTTGAACATATATAACGCTTCCCCACTGACAGTACCCTGAAAATCGTAAATTTCATTGAAACACAAACAATCTTGTTTTATCATATATATTCAGTATATTACTAAAAATTGACAGAATTTATCTAATTATAATTACAATGGCACATATATTGATTAAATAATATCCTTCGGGCATAGCCAAATGGAAGACTGCGAAGGAAGCAAACGTAAAATTCCCCCGTATCCGGCCCATGGTCAATTCCCGGATAAAAAATTGTGAATTATTTAGATTATAAAAGGAGTACATATGAAAAAATTCGAAGTATTAATTATTGGCGGTGGTCCGGCAGCCATCACCATCTGCAAAATCCTGGGACAAAAAAAACAGGTGGGTATCATCCGACCGGAAGACTATTCTATGATTTATTGCGCCATGCCCTATGTTATTGAAAAAATATTGCCTATACAAAAAACGTTTAAGAAAGATGAGTTGGTAACTGATACAGGCGCTGAACTAATAAGGGATACGGTAACCCATGTCAACCTGGAAGCCAGGGAAGTGAAAACCGCCAAAGGCCAGACCTATACCTATGACAAAATAGTGATCACCACGGGCGCCTTGCCGGTGCTGCCGAAAATCGAAGGTTATGACCTCAAAGGGGTGTCAACATTCAAAACAGAAGAGGACTTGAAAAATATTCAGGCGGCCACTGAAAACGGAACAAAAAAGGTTGTGGTAGTCGGCGCCGGTGCCATCGGCATCGAGTTGGCCCAGGCATTTAATAAAATTGGCATCAAAACCCATATAGTTGACGCTGAAGCGCATATCCTTCCCAACATGATGGATCATGAGATGGTGGAAGCAGCCCAGGCTGAACTGATAGCCAGCGGTGTGACTCTGCACCTGAATAATAAAGTCGTTGCTCTAAAGGGCAAAGAATTTGTTAAAAAAGTGATGCTTGAGGACGGCACTTCCATCCATTTACACTCCCTGGATGATTGCAGTGAAGCCGACAAAAACGTGACCGGCAACGGACTGGTTGTTTTTGCCGTAGGCATGCGCCCGAATGTTGAGCTGTTCAGGGATACCGGTCTTGCGATTGGAAGAGACGGAATCATTGTTAACGAAAAAATGGAAACCAACATTGCGGATGTATATGCTGCCGGAGACTGTGTTCAGTTTAAAAGCGGCATTACCAATGAAATCATCAGCGGAAAGCTTGCAACCAACGCCGTGCCCATGGGCCGGGTAGTGGCAAAAAATATGCTTGGCGAAAACAAAATCTATAAGGGTTTCTTTAACGGTGCCGCAACCAAGATTGAAAATCTTTTTGTCGGCGGATCAGGCATATCTGAAAAGCTCTCTAAAAACAAATTCGAAGTGACCGTCGGGTATTCGGAGCTTACCACGACCTTTCCGATAATGCCGGATGCCAAGAAAGTAAAAATTAAACTCATCTCCGACAAAAAAACAAAAAAAATAATTGGGGGACAAGTGGTCAGCGGTACACCGTCAGCCGACAAGGTTGACCTGATCACCATGGCTATTCAACATGGACTTACAATAGACGACCTGATGGATTTCAGCTATTCATCCCAACCCTATCAGTCCTTTTTCCCCGCCGGGAACCTGCTGGTAAATGCAGCTGAAAATGCCGAGGTGAATATATAAAATACATCTTTTCCCGGGCCCGCTATGGGGTGTCCGGGAAAAAAACACAAAAACTATGAAATTGATTTTATAAAGGAATTTATGCCAAATGGAAACCGATTATGATTTCAGTGCAAAGATATATGATCCTGTTCTTTACCTGGCACTTAAGCCAATAAGAATTGCCGTAATGAATGAACTTTTAAATCATAAAAACAAATCAATTTTAGATTTATGCTGCGGTACTGGAAATCAGCTTAAATTGCTATCAAAAAATGGATTCAAAAACCTTCATTGTCTCGATCTATCCACTTCAATGTTAAAAATAGCAAATAAAGGCGATTACCCAATAAATATTTATAACGAAGATGCAACAAAAACAAGTTTTGAAAATGAATCATTTGATATAGCGATTATAAGCTTTGCAATACACGAAAAAACCAAGACTACTCAAGAAAAATTTATAAAAGAGGCCCATAGACTTATCAATGAGGACGGATTTATTCTTGTTGTAGATTATGCTTTTGACAATAAAACACCTGAAATTGTTAAAAAAGGAATAGATATCATTGAGCGGCTTGCAGGCAGGGAGCATTATAATAATTTCAAAAGCTATATCCGGAATAATGGATTAGCAAATTTAATGAACAAAAATAAGTTTAAACTGTTGAAACACCACAAAAGACTATTTAATGGGGTGACCATATCAAGGTATAAAAAAGACAAAGCCTTATTGTAAAGCCCATACCTTTCTTAGCTTATCGATTCTTAGGTCAACCCACTGATTTTTCATTTAAAATCCTTTATTTTTTTATCTGATTCAGTTATTTTTAATAATAGTTTTCATCTAGTATAGCAGCTATCTTAAATTTACATAAACAGCCAAATTCATTGTCCTGCGCTGAATACGAAAGGCCGCCAGGTTCCTGCCGAATAAAATTCGGTGGTTTTTGAATAATTTCAAGAACTTATTTTATATTTACGCTTGACATTATAATTTTATTCGGTTTAAATAATAAATTAGCGAATTGAATTTTATATTTTTGGCCAAATAACAAATTTAATTTTGGAGACCCCATGGACAAAATTGACCGGCACGCCTTAAAAGCATTGCAACAGGACGGACGAAAAAAAAACAGTGAGCTTGCCAAAGAGGCAGGACTTGCACCCTCCACCATGCTGGACCGGGTTAAAAAACTTGAAGACAAGGGAATTCTTAAGGGATACCGGGCGGTTGTAGATCCTGCGAAACTGGGATTGAAAGCCCAGGGGTTTGCCTGTATTTCCCTTGACCGCCACCGGGTCAAGGATATTGAGCTGTTGGAAAAAGAAATCAATAAAATCCCCAGTGTCCGGGCCTGTTATCATATCACCGGGCGGTTTGATTATCTTTTGCATGTCGTTGCTCCGGATATCAGCGATCTTGGCAATCTGATCAAGGAGAAACTGGCCACAATTCCGGGCATGGGAAAAATCGAAACCTTTATTGTATACGCAGAGGTCAAGCCTGACCAGGGATGGCCGATTGACGCTGCTTTAGCTTAACAAAACCTGCGAATAATTAAAAAAAAGGAGAAAAAAGATGACTAAGAAAAAAGCAATCCATGATTTTTACAAAATGAAAGAAAATAATGAAAAAGTCACATGGCTGACATCCTATGATTTCCCCACTGCCCAGTTTGCAGAAGCCGCAGGCCTTGATATGATTCTTGTGGGCGATTCCCTTGGCATGTGTGTTTATGGGTACAAAGGTACGGTTCCCGTCACCATGGACCAATGCATTGTTCATTGTGATGCGGTAAGACGTGGTGCACCCAATGTATTTATTGTCGGTGACATGCCTTTCATGAGTTACCAGATCTCTGATGAAGATGCCGTTTTTAATGCCGGGCGTTTCCTCAAGGAAGCGGATGTGGATGCCATAAAACTTGAGGGCGGTACACGGGTAGCCACAAGAATCAAGGCCATCGTGGAAGCAGGGATTGTTGTTATCGGGCATATTGGTCTGACACCCCAGAGTTCCGGAGCGCTGGGCGGGCACAAAGCCCAGGGCAGGACAGCCAAAGACGCCGCCGTGGTTGTTGAAGACGCCCTGGCTGTCCAGGAAGCCGGTGCCCAGATGCTCCTGGTAGAAGCGGTTCCCCCGGAAGTGGCCAGCTATATTGCGCAAACCCTGACCATTCCGGTATTCTCAATTGGTGCGGGAAAAGAGTGTGACGGGCAGCTTTTGATTGTCAGCGACCTCATTGGTCAATTCCAGGCGTTCACCCCGAAATTTGTTAAAAAATACTGTGACGTTGCCACCATTATAACCGATGCCATGAAAGCCTATTGTTCAGACGTTCGTGAAGGCAAATTCCCTGAAGACCAGCACTGCTATCACATGATGGAAGGCGAAAAAGAAAAATTTATTGCAAAAATAAAAAAATAAAAATTTTAAAATATAACCCGGATACTTTAAATAGGGAAAGGAACCACCAATGACCGACCTTAAAGAAATGCTTAAAATTAAAACAAAAGATCTTGATATCGTTAACCAGCTCAT
>JAGLNZ010000191.1 GCA_023139225.1 Desulfobacula sp.
AAAGAAGTCCCCAATATGGCTGCAAAGCATGAAGGTGGAGAAATTGATATAGAGGAAAAACGAGAACACCCGTCCGACATTATTGAATATTTTTTAACCAAACAGGAAGTTCTGGATAATGACCTGATGGAATCTCTGGAAACCAATTATCTTGACAAGCAGCATTCCGTCAACCTGACGGCCAGAGACTTGATAAAGTCCGGTACCGGTGTCATTGCAGCAAAAAACTTACATTAATTTAAAGTATAAGGAAATAAAAAATGATTCCGTCAAGAATGCATCAATTATTACACGATGCCCTGCCCGAAAGTGTCTGGAAGAACCGCCTGATCAAGGACGGTCCTTTGAGATTTCTTGAATTCGGTCCTCTGGATGTTGACCGTCTTCAACGCCTGGGCATAAAAGTAGACCGCCTTGGCCCAAGACTTGTATCCTGCATGTGGAATGAGGAGAGTCCGGTGGAAATCGGCGGGTTTCTTGTGGTGGACAACCTTGCAATGGGGCAGCCCTCCATGGGCGGAACAAGGATGCTGCCGGATATCACCCCGGATATTATCCATAACCTTGCCCGGGGTATGACCCTTAAAAATGCGGCGGCTGATCTTCCCTTTGGCGGTGGGAAATCAGGTATTGTCCGGCCTGAAAACCTTTGCGAGGAAGACCGGTATGAAGTCATCAAAGGATTTGGGCAACTTTTAAAACGGTACAAACAAATCTATATCCCCGGTCCGGATGTAGGGACCAATGATGCGGACATGAAAACCTTTGCCATTGAAAACGGTCTGAATAATGTTGTATCAAAACCGGCTGATATGGGCGGAAACAGGATTGATGAGCTGGGAGGTGCCGCCAATGGTGTTGTGGTAGCCACAAAAGCATTGTTGGAGCATCTGCCCAAATTAAAACAACTGCCCCAGTTTAAAAACATGATCATTCCCGAATCCTCCCGGATGGATGTCCTCATCCAGGGATTTGGGGCTGTGGGTGCCCATGTGGCGAGAATTTTCCATGATTATGATCCTGAGAACTGTCCGGTTATCAAAGGTATCAGTGATGTAAACGGCTACCTTTTAAATTCAAATGGACTTCCGGTAAAAGAACTTTTTGATATGTGGAAAGAATTTGGTGCGGTCACCCAGAAATATTATCATGATCGAATCATGCACGAAGACCACCCTGAATTAAAGGATATGATTTTTTCCAACTCTTCCAACAACCTTCTCACCGAATCTGCATTCTGCCTGGTTCCGGCATCACCCGTATTCAATTATCTGGATGTGGATGCCGCCTCAAACCCATCCATGACCACAGACAGGATGGGAACATGGCGGGTCATTGTTGAAGGGGCAAACACCTATTCACCGAATCCTGCAAGAAAAGCCGAGCGCAGAAGAATGGAACGCCACGTCTACAGGGACAAAGGTGTGCTCATTGCAACTGATTACCTGGTGAACTCAGGCGGGGTCATCTATGCAGCCCATGAAAGGATTGTCCCGACGCCGGATCACCTTCTGATCCCAAAAGACATCCTGGGAAATCCCGATGCCATTGAAGGCTGGCTTGAAAAAAACCAGGATGATTTTGCCAGCCTTGCCGAGATTCGCAGAAAAGCCGCAGTTGAAAAACTTGAAACAGTCATTAGACGAAATATGGAAGAACTCATTAACGGGCTTTGCAAGGATGCGGACAGCCTGCCCTGTGAAATTGCAGAGCAGATCAGTGTTCATAGAATTGCCTCCATGGAAAAATCAAGGACAGCCCGGGATATCATGGAAGAAGCCCCCACCATTGGTGTGGATAAAAGCGTTACCCATGCCGCCCAATTACTGGTAGATGCCCATGTTCCCATTGTCAATGTCGTATCCCAAAAAGGGAAACTCATCGGCATTGTGACCAACTGGGATATTACCAAGGCCATGGCATCAAAGCTGCCCATGGATTCTCCATTAACCAAGATCATGACTGCTGATGTGATTACAAACAGTCCCGATGCCACCATCATTGACTGTATCCGGAAACTGGAGAACCATGAAATCTCTGCCATGCCCATTGTTGATAGAAGATAAAGTGGTCGGTATCATCTCAGGTGACATCCTTGCCAGAAGAACACTCTACAGGCTGCTGCAAACCATGTCATAAGTGATCCAATCACACTTCCTTGTTCTTAAAAAAGCTGTCTTGTGGGATTTTTCCAGAAGACAGTTTTTTTTCTTTTTTTATT
>JAGLNZ010000192.1 GCA_023139225.1 Desulfobacula sp.
AAATTAAAATACGATTGGATTAAATTATAGAAATCTGAGTACATTATTATTAAAAAAAATCATGAAGGGGAAATATCGTTAAAAACTGAGCCTGGCAGATGGACAAAATTTATCATCTCTCTGCCGATAAAACAAAATAATAACAATTAACCGGCGAAGCGCTGTTATAGGATCTAAACTTTACATTTCACCATGAAAATATATGATATTTTTCACTGGATTGCCCTGAATAGCTCTCGTTTATTTTGAATTGGAGATTTTTCTAATGGCTAAAAAGCCGACCTATGAAGACTTAGAACAACGAATTTTAGAATTAGAGAGAATAGCTCAAAGACATGCTGTACAGAACAATGATGAAAAATATCGTATTCTGTTTGAAAAATCCAAAGATGCTATTTTAATAATTGAAAATGAAAAATTTGTTGACTGCAACCAGGCAACTGTGGACATGCTGGGTTATATAGACAAAACCGAACTCCTTCAAACCCATCCTTCAGAACTATCCCCGGACAATCAGCCCGACGGCCAAGGCTCCTTCACAAAAGCAAAAAAGATGATGGATCTTGCACTGAAAAACGGCAGTCATAGATTTGAATGGGATCACATCAGAGCAAACAAAGAAGTTTTCCCCGTAGAGGTTCTTCTAACGACAATCTCTCACCAGAAAGGCAACCAGGTGATTCATACTATCTGGCGCGATATTACTAATCGCAAACAGGCAGAAAAGGCTCTTCAAAAAGAAAAAGAAACCCTTTCTACAATTCTTGAAAGCACGCCCCATGGGATTGCGTTGATTGATACCCATGGTAAATACCTCTATGTAAATCCTTATTTTACAAAAATCACAGGGTACACACTTAAAGACATTTCAATAAAAGAAGACTGGTTCAAGAAAGCTTATCCAAATACAGATTATCGCAAAACGGCCTCAAATGCATGGGATAATGACAGCAATCACCTGCGCATGGGAAAAAATCGCGAATTCAAAATAAAATGCAAAAATGGCCGGTCAAAATACATAGAATTCCGGTCTACTTTTTTAAAGGATCTAAGAATTTCCGTCTTAACCGATATTACCTCCAGAAAACAATCAGAAGAGATGATCAGAGAAAAAGACCGGCTGCAGGGAGTTCTTGAATTATCCGGTGCGGTTTGTCATGAAATGAACCAGCCATTAATGAGTATTCAAGGATATTTCGAACTTATCTTAATGGATATTTCCAAGGACAACCCATTTTATTCAAAAATTGGTAAAATCCAGACACAAATAGATAGATTATCAGATATAACCAAAAAACTGATGGAAATTTCAAGGTACGAAACCAAAAATTATCTCAAAGAAAAAATTGTGGATTTAGCCAAGGCATCAACCAATAAAAATTAGCGGAACCGTATAAACTGTCAATTATTATCTATGGAAGCAACTGATTACCTCCCGGCAAATTTAAGATACGGAAAACTGATATTCTCAGCAGGGCAATCGCATGTAAAAAAAAGTTTTAAAAAGGAGCTTGGTTTTAACCCGGCAAGCTCCAATTATTGCACCTGGGAGATAAAAAAAAACAGGGACAACTCGCAACATAATGCAAGTTATGTGTGAGTCTAACTGTATTGAAAATTTGAAAAATGATTACAAAATCTGATATACAAAAACCAATTAATTTCTTTGCTTCTACTCGTAATATTGATAAGGTCCTTTTTTAGGTAAAACACAAAGTATTAATAATAAGGATTTGACCATGTTCAAACCAAACTATTCATT
>JAGLNZ010000193.1 GCA_023139225.1 Desulfobacula sp.
CCAATGTTCAACACAAGTAATTCAACAGATCTGTGTATCTTTTAAATTTGAAGGGTCCTTAATTACCCTGTAAGCGTGTAAAATCGGTTCAAATCCCCTCTATAGGTGTGATATGATGACTGCAGGATTGTTAATAGGCTTATGAAAAAGGAAGCAAGAATGAATATTTGCTATGACGGAAACGTTCTGGAAGAATTGCTCTCGCTGTTAAAGCTGGAGAAGATAGAAAATAATATTTACAGGGGACAAAGCCAGGATCTTGGGTTCGGCAATGTTTTTGGCGGCCAGGTCATCGGCCAGGCCCTGTCTGCTGCCTCCAGGACAGTGGCCCCGGATTTTCATGCCCACAGCCTTCATGGATATTTCATGCTGGCCGGGGATGCTGCAAAATCCATTGTCTATACTGTGGACTGCATCCGTGACGGGAAAAGTTTTGTCACGCGCCGAGTGGTAGCAGTTCAGAATGGCCGCGCCATTTTTTCTATGGGTGCCTCTTTTCACAGGATTGAACAAGGATATGAGCACCAGGAAGCCATGCCGGACATTGAAGGTCCCGGCGGCATAGAATCCGAGGTTGAGATGGCCAGACGCCTCTCTGATAAAATTCCGGCTGCAATTCTTGAAAAGCTACTCTGTAAAAAACCCATTGAGATCCGGGTGGTCAACCCGGTTAACCCCTTTGACCCCAAGGCCATGCCACCAGAAAAATATGTCTGGTTCAGGGCTGTTGACAAGATCCCGGATGATGCTGCCGCCCACCGGTATATGCTTGCATATGCCTCGGATTTTCATCTGGTCGGCACAGCCCTTTATCCACATGGTAAAACTTTCTGGTCTCCCGATATGCAGGTAGCAAGCCTGGATCATTCCATTTGGTTCCATCGGGAGTTCCGAATGGACGACTGGCTCCTTTATGTTATGAAAAGCCCCAATGCCGGGAATGGAAGAGGGCTGAATATCGGTTCAATCTATACACGAGACAGGGTTTTAGTCGCAAGTGTGGCCCAGGAAGGATTATTACGTCCTTTGAAAAGATAAATCCATAAAGATCATTGAAAATACCCATCAAAGTGGTAAAATATTTAAGTTTAGGCAAAAATGTTTAATTCCTTGTAAATCAAGAAAGGAAATTTTGTGAAATCCAGGGCTCTTGAAGTAAATTTATCCGACACAAAAGTTGATGTTATCATTGACTCAAGATATCAGGTTTTTCTGGATATTGTTTCATCCTATGTCGGGATTAAAAACCGGATGAATATTTTTTTAAAAGAGCTGTCACATCCTTATAAAAACTGGGAATTTATTGTCAGTGAAACCAGGCATTTTTCCCTTCAATATTTTTATTTGTACAAGGGGCATCCCAAAGGTGATAAAGCACTGGAGCTTTTTGTTGATATCTTTTTGGCCTCATTTGAATCAGATTCAAATTCAAAGGTGAAAACAAGTGCGGCTGATAATTTAATGTTATTTTTACAGCATATTGTCAAAGAATCTGAACTGGAACTTGGTCGGTTTCTTCCTGTGATTGAAAAAGCGGCTCTAAAAATTGAATCTTATAAAGGTAAAGACTTTTATTTTTTTGTCAGATCCTATTATCAGCCGGATAAAATTGCAAAAAACCTGCTTAGCTGTCTTAAGGGTGATGAAGCAATCTTTAAATCGTTAAACTGCCTTCTGGTAAAATTTTATGAGTATTCATTTAATTACTGGCTGAAACAGGAGGAGCCGATTTCCTGGATTGGCCGGAGTATTGATATAAACCAGCTTGATGATGGGTTGCAGGAGATATTAAAAGAGGTATCCCATAACAGGATATTGAAGTGGCGAAAAATGCTTGAGGATATCATTCAAACTTTGAATCAAGAACCCGGAAAATCAAGTCGAAAATTGATACGTCTTGCAGGGTATCAGGATTTTGTCAGCCGGGTTTGGGCAGTACCTCAAAAAATAATGGCTGAGACTGGCGATGATACGGCAGGCCGGCATCTAAAACTGATCTTTCTATTTTATATCATTCATATTCCCGGACTTTTTACTATCCATGTTCAGGCCCTGCGGGATATTAACAGCACCCTTACCCAACTGATCGGTGATAAGGATTTTAAAAATGATATCAATATTGTCGACCAGACATTTTCGCTGCTCAAAGAGCACAAGGGAAAATACCCTGAAACCGTTCTGGACTGCGTCCATAAAATCGGGGGTGCGGTTTACAAGACATCAAAAGTTGAGCTGATCAACCATTTTATAGACAGGGCGGTTGATCATGGTTTTCAATTTCCAATGATCAAAGGAACCGGGGATGACTGGCAGATAAAGAGCAATTTGGCCCATGTGAAAAATATCCGGGTGTTTCTTGACCTGATCGGGCAGCACCCTAAAAAGTCAAGAAGGCTTTTATCTGCATTGATTATATCTTTGTCCATCGGCGGAGTCTTTATAAAGGATACGGATCTGTTCCCAAGAGATATTACAAAATTTTTAAATTCAGATGTTGCTCCGGTTTTTAACCTGGTAAAACAGATGGCACGGTTGTTACCGGCATTTTTTAATGAAATCGGTGCGGAAGGTCATCTTCGCGATATTTCTACTAGTCTGGATGAAGCCTGTCTAAGAAGGGACAGGCTTATTCATTTTTTAAGAAAACAATGCCATGTTGAAAGCTCAAGCAGGATCGTGGATTTTATTAAAGAAGTGATCCTTTTCTGGAAGACCGGGAACAAAAAAAAGCTTGAGCCTTATGTTCCCCCTTCAATTTATAATGAAATTGATAAGTCAGGACCCTTTGTTGACGGGCCCAGAATTATTCTCAACTACATAGAGTCAAAGGACATATCCCTTCCAAAGGATTATCTGATCTATACACAGGAGGCCATTAATAATTTAATTGATAAGGTCGAGGGTGTGGCAGATCTGGACAGGTCAAGGATGAAAATGATTTTCGGGTTCTACAGGCTTTTAAATCAGAAATACAGGATTGATAACCTGGAATTGAAAAAATATCTGTCTTCATTTAATTCGGAAAATCTGCCTGATACCAACAAGCTTCTTTTAGCACTTGAACGGAAAAATCTTGAAAATAAAATCCTGTCTCTTCTTTCCTACATGAAAGAGCTTAAAAAAATTATTCTTTCCGATAAAATTTATGAAGCCAATGAGGCGATTTATCATAAACGCCATTTTGCCGTTGATATCCCGTCCATGTACGGCAGTTACAATGAAGCAAAATTTGATGCGCTGGGATTGACCCTGAGGGTTGAAAGCATCCTGAATGTGATGTTTGAAGAACTGATTAACAGTATTGACCTTCAGGTAATTACCAAGGCAACGTTTAAACGGATTTACGGCATACTCAACCTGTTCAAGACGGCATTGGACATGGATGGAATCGCATCCAACCAGATGGATGTCCAGATGGATTTTTTAAAATTTTCCGTGGACATCAGGACCTGCACATTTACCCAGTACCTGGATATTTTTAAGGGCTTTACCAGGGCGGTTGCCGATATTATCAATGATCATTTCAACAATATCCATTCCAGCAATTTATCCCAGATAGAATCCAGGCTTGGAAAGGATCAGATCCTTACAAAATATCTGCCTAAGGGATCCAAAAAGCAAAATTCAAAACTGGATCAGCGGGTGGCCGAGATTTTTTTCAGGGACCGTATTGCAACTTCCCTTGGTCTTCAGCAGATGGATGTATTCTTGAACCGGATTTTGCATACTCTTTTTCAGCAGTCTGAGAAGCTGTCGCAAATCCATTTAAGCCGGCTGCTGAATTATGATCCCAAATACTCTGTCATTGAAGTGGGCAGCTCTGATCCCATTAGCAATAACATTATATTCCTGGGGAATAAGGGATTAAACCTGGTCAAATTAAAAAAAATAGGGGTAGCTGTTCCCGAAGGCTTTATTATCACCACAGAAGTTTATAAATGCCGTGAAATCATTAATCAATACAAGCCCGCAAATATTAATTTCAAGCAGTTTGTGGCAAAAATGGTGTCCAGTCTTGAAAAGCATACCCAAAAACGCTTTGGTGATCCTGAAAACCCGCTGCTTATATCGGTCAGGAGCGGTTCTTCAATTTCACAACCCGGTATGCTCGATTCATTTTTAAATGTAGGAATCAACGAGGAAATTGCGGCAAGTATTGCAAAGACAAGCAAGAATCCATGGTTTGCATGGGACAGCTATCGAAGGTTTATTCAAGGATATGGGATGGCCTTTGGAATTAAAAGGGATGAGTTTGACTATATCATTTATTCAAAAAAACAAGAGTATGGTATTGAGTTCAAACGATATTTCACGGGTGACCAAATGAAGGCCGTAGCCCTTTCTTATAAACAATTGCTGCTTGATTCAGGAGTTGAATTGATAGAGTCTCCCGTTGATCAGCTGTTTCTGGCCATTGAACAGGTTTTTTCCTCCTGGGAATCTAAAAGGGGAAGGGATTACAGGCGGATTATGGGAATATCCGATGACTGGGGTACTGCTGTTACGGTTCAATCCATGGTATTTGGAAACCTGTCCAGGCAGTCGGGATCAGGTGTTGTGTTCAGCCACAGCCCCAGGCTTCCGGGCGATACGATACGGCTTTGGGGAGATTTTACCATTGGCAATCAGGGCGAAGATGTCGTATCAGGCCTTGTAAAAACACTTCCCATTTCAGAAGTCCAGCGGGAACTGGAAGAACGCGATTCAAAAATAAGCCTTGAAGAAAGCTTCCCCAATATATATTCGCAATTGAGAAAAGTAGTGCATCGCCTGGTTTATGATGAGGGATGGAACCCCCAGGAACTCGAGTTCACCTTTGAAGGGGAAACCAAAGAAGATCTTTTTATCCTTCAGGCAAGAGATATGTCCCAGAGGGACAGGAAAAAAATTGTGGGGTTTGATGTGAGCCCGGAAATTCTTGACAAGGCATATCTCGGCCAGGGGATCGGTGTCAGTGGCGGGGCCATGAGCGGCAGAATCGTTTTTACTTTGGAAGAAATTGACGATTTTAGAAAGAAAGATCCGGATACTATGCTGATTTTATTGAGAAATGATACGGTTCCCGATGATATCCTGGAAATTGATGCAGCAGACGGAATTCTGACTGCCAGAGGGGGGCTTACCTCCCATGCGGCTGTGGTGGCATACAATCTTAATAAAACCTGTTTGGTAGGATGTGAAAATCTTGTTTGCAATGAACTGGAAAAAGAGTGTATGCTCAATGGAGTTAAAATGATCACAGGTGATTATATCAGTATTAACGGTCGAAAAGGATCAGTATATAAAGGCGCAATAAAAATCAGTTGAAAAAAATAATTAAACGAGGGCACAGATGAATACAAAAGGTTCTAAAACACTTGGGATTAACGGATTTGGAAGAATAGGAAAGCTGTCTTTGTGGCACCATGCCGGCAGAAAGTATTTTGATAGGATTGTGATTAATGTTGGCCGGGAAGTGGGCCAGTCTTTTCAGGATATTATTCATTATTTAGAAAGAGATACAACATATGGGCGACTGGATTCATTTCTTTACGGATATCAGGCAAAGCCGGTCATCAGCGATGTGGATGAAGCGTC
>JAGLNZ010000194.1 GCA_023139225.1 Desulfobacula sp.
ATATTACAAAATTACAGAAATCCAAAAGATATTGAATGGGCACAGCATAATGCCACAATTGTAGTGGATACAACCGGGCAGTTTCTGGATCCTTCCCTGGGGGCAGATGCAGCAAAAGGTTCCATCCGGGGCCATATTGAAGCAGGCGCCCAAAAAGTGGTTGCCTCGGCCCCCTTTAAACTTAAAGAGGGGGCGACAATGCCTGAAGATAGCGTTACAACCGTCATGGGGATCAATGATGGAGATTATGACCCAACAACGCATGTGATTATTTCCAATGCATCCTGCACCACCACCTGTCTGTCCCATATGATCAAGCCGCTGCTGGATTATTTCGGTATTGATAGAATCCTTTCCGCTTCCATGGCAACCGTGCACGCTGCTACAGGATCACAGCAGGTGCTGGATCGGTTGCCGAAATCAGGGGCCAAAGACTTAAGAAAAAACAGGTCCATCATGAATAATATTATTCTGACCACAACCGGGGCTGCAAAAGCATTGCAACTGGTTATCCCGGAAATGTCCACCATTGGATTTATTGCCGAATCAGTGCGAATCCCGACAGCAACCGGCTCTTTGATTATTTTGGTGATGAATTTCCAGGAAGAACTGAATAAAAAGCCCATTCGAAGGGACTTGATTAACTCGATTTATGAAAATGCAGAAAAAACCAATACAAACGGATACCTGATGTACACGGATAAACAAAACGTCTCTTCCGATATTATCGGAACACCAAGTGCTGCCGCTGTTATTGAAGGCCATGAAACCCATACGCGTACCGGGGCCATTAACATCAACCTTGAGCATGTGCGCGGTATAGACAAAAATATACTGGATATGATCAAAGATCAGGTTACCAGCATCCAGGTCACCCAGGCTGTGATTTACGGATGGTATGACAATGAAATGGGAAGTTATGTCAATATGCTGGGCGACAGGATCGTATCCATTGCAGAATCAATGCATTAGGATATCGCATATTATTTACAACAGGCATAATGCAAATTATTAAGTATCTTTAACCGGAAGCGTTATAATAAACTCCGTTCCCTGTAAAGGGACAGACCGGACACTAAGGGTTCCTTTGTGATTTTCGGTTATAATAAAAAATGAGACCGACATGCCGAGACCTGTGCCTGTTCCCACGGGTTTTGTTGTAAAAAACGGGTCAAATACTCTTTTTCGTGTCTTTTCATCCATGCCCGGGCCATTGTCCCTGATGGACACCAAAACCTGTGAATCCTTTTTTTCCACCGTGAGGATCAATACCGGCGGCTTTCCATCACAGGTTCCTTCCAGTGCCATGGCCTGGGCGCCATTCTGGAGGATATTGAAAAATACCTGCTGGATTTTGGTTTGCGCGCACATAACCACGGGCAGATTTTTTTGATATTGTCTTTTTATGCGTATCAATTTGAAGTCGTATTTTTTTTTCAAATTATAATCCGCGCTTGCCAGTTCGATAGTGCTGTCAAGAAGTTTATCCAGCCCGCATTCTGAAAAATTTGATTTCTCCATCCTGGCAAAGCTGAGCATATTTCTTACAATGCCGGCAGCCCTTTTGCCGGCATCGTTAATGCTATCTATGATGTTCACAAGGTCACGTTTTTCAATATAATTACGCAATCCATCCATGGAAATATTGCAATTTTTTGCCGCCTTTTGGTTGGCAGGCAGATCTTTGGTAAGGCGGTTTTTTAGAACAGAAGCATTTTGAAGGATACCGGCCAGAGGATTGTTAATTTCATGGGCCATTCCTGCTGTTAGGCCTCCCAAGGATACCATTTTTTCAGTCTGAATCATAATTTCCTCAAGCCGCACCTGTTCTGTTATATCATCTATCCTTATCACTGCACCGCTCTGGCTGATTCCTGAAAGGGGATAAATTGTTGTGCTGAAAAATCGAATTTCATTATCAACCTTTTGAAGAATTTTTGCTTCTTTATAAGGCAGCCTGTTGATAAGAGCCGTTTTTATTTTATCCATTTTATCTGAAAGCTGTGGATAAAGATCCTTTACCTCTCTGCCGAGAGCCTGGTTGGATTCTATCCCCAGGATTTTTTGGGCTTCAGCATTCCACAGGGTTACTTTGAAGTCCTGGTCAACACCTATAATGACCGACGGCATGGAATCAATAACACTGCTTAAAAGATTGCGCAGATGAAAAAGTTCTGCCCGGTCTTTTTTGTGTTCGCTCATATCACGAATAATGGCTAATATTGCCTCGACATCACCGTACTGGATAATCCTTAAGGAAATATAAGCGGGCCATGATTTTCCTGCTGGGGATTTAAAATCAAGTTCAAAGTTCCTGATAACCAGGTCTTTAAAAAGCTGTTTGAGCATTCTTTCGCGGATTTCAGGATTTTTATAAAAATCTGTGACATTCTGTTTTAAAAGTTTTTGTTTTGAATCCGCACAACTCATTTTTAAAAAAGCATCATTAAAAGAGAGTATTTCTCCTGTCGAAGTGGAAATGCAGATGCCGTCAGGGGCGAATTCAAACAGGTTCCTGTATTTTTCCTCAGCTTTTTGAAGGGCAAAAATCCTGTTTTTAATAGAATCCTGCATTTTTGAAAAACTTTTGGCCAATGTTCCAAATTCATCTTTTTTCCTGGTAGTTATTCTTTTGTCAAGATCCCCTTTGGCTATCTTTGATGTAATATTGGTAAAAGCAATAATTGGATTGATAAAAAATCTTGTTACAAGAAAAAGCGCACAAGGCAAAAGAACTGCCATTACAGCCAGGGTAACCAGAATCAACGTTTTTATTATCTGCCATGTATTTTCTTTGGCCATCTGTTTTGAATGGAGCACGGCAAAGGATGCAAGATGATCCTGGTTGATCATAACGGGCAGCACGCCCTGGAAATAACCTTTTTTGGCCACGACCATTTCATTAAGAATTATTTTTTGATTTTTTCTTGTGTTTGCTGAAGCTTTGCTGTTTTTTAAATCTAAGTTTGAATATTCATTCATATTCCCGGCACTAAAGTTTTTTTCCAAAAAGATATTCAGTTTTGAGCTTGTCAGTCTTGCTGTTCTCTTAATAAAGGTTTTATCCAATTTTTTAACCGCTTTAACAAAGCCCCATCTTTGTGGTTTAAAACCGTCTTTTTCAGGGTCATAAGTGTCTGCTATTATAGGGGCATAAGCTGCAAGGCAAAGAAAATTGTCTATTATTTCAAACCTTATTTGAACCTGGTCTGCCACCTGTGATTTATAATTCAGCTCAAAATCAGCAGGCAGGCTTTTTGCCACAGCCCATGTATCGTAAGAAAATGTAATGTCATGCCCCTTTTCAACGGCGGCAATTTTACACATAAATTCCGGCTGCATATGTACATATCCGATCTCGGTTTTTGAATCATGAAATAATGCAAAACAGATCAGGTCTGAGTTGGCATCATAGATCGCAGCTTTCCAGATACCCGCAACAATCCCGGTATTAAAGAGTGATTTTGCAACTTTTTCATACATCTGTCTTACAGTGAGGTAACCTAAGATTTCCCTGTTTTCTGACAGGAATCGTATTTTTTCCCCCATGTTTGCGCCGGTTGCAAGTTGAGATGTATCCAGAGCAAGGGCATCTTTGTCGTCCTGGATAATTTCTTCAATAATATTAAAGGATTTAAGGATAAGATCATGGGAGATGTTTTTGTTTTGTGTTGTAATAAGGACAGCCACAATAGCGGTTGTGATCATCATGATCACAATGATAATCGTGGAAAGAGAGAAACTGACCTTTTGTTTAAGGTTCATTTAAAATTCACCCATGTTGCAGTCTTTATCCTTGGGGTCCATGTATGCATCCTGTGCTGATACCTGGCCGACGATTTCATAATGGGCATAGGGTTTTTTTACATTTTTTGTTTTTTTAACCTTAACAATGTATGCGGTTCCCACCTGCATGTGATCTTCTGCCCTTATAAGGCCCGGGTTTGCAAAAATATCATTAAAGGTATGGCCTTCAAGCTGTTCTACCACCTTTTTAACATTTTTGGTGCCGGCCCTTTTTACGGCTTCAAGAAATTGTGTAACCGCGCTATAGGTGCCGGCATTAAACGTACTGGGGGGCCTGTTGAATTGTTTAAACCAGTTTTCAACAAATTTTTGAGATCCCGGATTATCAATCTCCCAATACCAGGAGACAGCGCCGTAATCCCCGGCAAAGATATCCTCGCCGGCTGCTTCAAGTCCTCCGATATACAAGGAGGGAAGAATAAAAGCTATTTTTTCTTTGAGTCCCATTCTTATGGCCTCTTTTACCACACTGATAGTGTCCCTTCCGGCGTTAAGAACCAACAATACATCAGGTTCGGCTTTTTTTACCTTGAGAAGATGGCGGGTAAAATCAGCTGTTCCCAAGGGCGCCATCTCATTTCCAAGGAAGACGCCTTGTTTTTTTCTAAGGGCGTTTTTAAAATGTTTTAAAAGATCATATCCCCATTCATAGTCGGCTGTAATGGCAAACCATTTTTTTCCAATGTTTTGTGCTGCCCACAATCCCACGGCAGTGGCCTGCATATAGGTGCTGTAGCACCAGTCAAAGGTGTATTTGTTACAGTCTTTGCCGGTGTGGCGGGTCGTCCCCGAGGTAATACTGAAGAATAATTTTTTATTTTGTTTGGCTTTATTGGAAACAGCAAGGGCGGCGGTGCTGTTGGGACAGTCAAAGATTGCATCCACTTTTTGTTTTTCATAAAGTTCTGACGCCATTTGATTGGCAAGTTCGGGTTTAAGTTGAAAATCCCGGTAGAGCAATTCGATTTCTTTTCCAAGAACTCTTCCTCCGAAATCCTCAATTGCCATTTTGGCCGCATCAACATTGGAAGCTGTAATTGCAGAGTATGGGCCGGACATGTCGGTTAAAACAGCAATTCTGACCGGGTCGTTGGCAAGGAGGGGCCGGGCTACAAAAAAAGTAAAAAAAAGGATCACTAATATTAAATACCTGCAATTCATTTTACCCTCCTTTTTTCATTAAAGAAGCCGTGCGTTTAAGATATATTGCACAAACTTAAATAAATTGGAAATATTTTTATATTTTCCTTAAAAAAATTTTAAAAAAGAATCTTAAAAAGCAGGTATTGCTGTCATGATCATGACAGTCTTTTTTTGATCAGCTGACATCAGCCTGGCCTGGCCCCAGGAAAAATGCTCTGGTTTTGCTGTAACTTGTTGAGAGTTTAAGTTTGGCATTTTCAATCATGGCATAGAGTGTCGGAACAACAATAAGTGTCAATATCGTAGCCGTCATTAATCCGAAAATGACCACAATTGCCATGGACCTCCACCATTGACTGGACTCACTGCTGGCTGATATCGCCATGATATGGAAATCATAGCTGATACCGGTGACCATGGGTAAAAGCCCGAGAATAGTTGTAATGGCCGTTAAAATGACCGGTCTCAACCGGGTGGCACCGGCAGAAATGACAGCGTCCCGGATCTTCATGCCGCTGTCTCGAAGTTTGTTGGCATAGTCAATGAGAACAATGGCATTGTTTACCACAACACCACCAAGGGAAATAATGCCGACACCTGTCATAATGATACCAAATGGTGAGTTAATCACTGCAAGCCCCCAGAATGCTCCACCTAAAGACAGGATAATGGAAGTGAGAATGATGACCGGCTGGATAACGGAATTGAACAAGGTCACCAGGATCAGAAAGATTAAAAACAGGGCGATTATGAATGCTTTTGACAGGAATTCTTCGGCTTCCTTCTGGCTTTCATCTTCACCGGTGAATTTATATTTATAGCCGCCGGGCAGTTCAACATCCTTGAGCAGTGCCTGGGCCTGCATCCTGGCAATGGTCCCGGTGATTTTTGATTCATCTACATTTGCCTTGACCGTGACAACACGTTCATGGTTTTTTCGAACAATATCCCCAATGGTTCCCGCATATTCGATACTGGCCAAGGTTGTGAGCGGAACAATTAATCCTGCGGGCGTGGGGATCAGGAGTTTATGGAGGACATCCGCCACCTGGCGGTCGGACTCGGCCAATTTTACCACGATGTCATAATCTTCATCACCTTCGTAATAGGTTGAGACATCAAGCCCGTTATAGGCTGTCTTCAAGGCATTGCCAATGGCACTGGTCGTCAGGCCGAACAGGGCTGTCTTTTGACGGTCAATTCTAACCTGCACGCTTGGAAGCCCCCCCTGGTAATCATCCCGAACGTCTTTTACATGGGGAATGTTTTCAACCACTTTTTTCATTTTTTCTGCGATCTTGCTTAATACCTCAAAATTATTTCCTGAGATTTCAATATTGATGGGGGGCCCTGTGGGAGGGCCTTCCTGCTGCTGATCCACGGTGATCTTTACACCGGCAATATTTTTAACCCGGTTTCTTAATTCTTCCAGGTCATCTATAGTCGGGGTTTTTCTGTCTTCAAAATCAATAAACTGGATACCGATATGGTTGGGAAGGTTGGAGTCAAAAATAGAACCGCCCGAATTTTGAACCACTTTGGTATAGATATGTTTTATATTATTGATATTACCGGGAGCCATAAATTTTGTGCCGTCAGCATTTTCATGCTCTTGAACCACCATGGCATCCGAATAGTCACCCCCTTGGTTTCCTGAAATTGCTATTTCCACTTTTTTCATGGTCCTGTCAATAAAATCAAGGCCTGCCCCTTCAGGAGGATCAATATTAACATAGACCGATCCCGGATCAATGGACGGAAAAAATTCAACCGGTTTTTCAATGCCGACTTTTAATAACCATATCTGGATAAGAATGATCAACACGGCAAAAGATCCGACCAGCACGGTGATATTATGGTCAAGTGCTTTGTTTAACAATTTTGAATAAAGTTTTAATAACGGTCCCTTTATTTCAATGGGTTTTTCTCCGT
>JAGLNZ010000195.1 GCA_023139225.1 Desulfobacula sp.
TTTATGGCAGTGTTGGAGACAATCATTGGGATATTTCCTCCATATCCCGAATGGTTTTAGTCACATTGACCTGTTCTCCATCTTCAATAATACGATGACCTATCACCACGACTTTTTCACCAGGCTCAAGCCCTTTGGGAATTTGAATTTTCCACCCATCCAGAAATCCCGTGCTTACGGGTCTGAATCGGACAATTCCCCGGCTTTCAACATAGACGCCGATATCTTTATTAAGTGTTACAAGGGAATACATGGGGACGGCAAGTCCAAGGGGGTCCTGCTTTTTTATTATTTTCACCCGGGCAAACATACCCGGAAGAATCTCGCCACCCGTATTATCCACCTTGATTTCAAGGTTATATAAACGGGCCATGGAATCGGTCGTTTTATATAAATAATGGTATACACCCGTATAGGTTTTCCCATCCAGGGCATCAATGGTCATGTCAAAGGATTTTAGCTTTCGAACGGCATCAACATCGGATTCCGGGATGCCCACTTCAATTTTCAGTTTATCGATTTGAAGGATACTGGCAACGGGATCACCGGAGTTTAGAAATGTGCCGTTTTCAATATGAATACGATCAACAACCCCCTGCATGGGAGACAGGATCATGCAGCGGCTTAAGTTGAGCTTGGCATTATCAAGACCAGCCCTGCTGGTTTTTACCCGGGCAACAGCATCATCCAGCTGGGACTGGGTGACAAAGTTCTTTTTTACAAGCGCTTTTAACCGTTTCTGGGTTGACAGTGCCGAATCATAGGATGCAAGGGCTGAATCATAGGAATTTTGATAATCACTTTTATCAATGACAGCCAGAACATCGCCTTTGTTCACATGACGGCCCTCGGTTACTTTTTTATCAACGACTTTTCCTCTTATTTCAGAGACCACTTCCAGAGATATCCATGGTTTTGCAACACCGGGAAGACTTAGCTTTTCCATGACCATGGCAGGTATAAGCTCCATGGTAATCACATTGGTCAACGCCTTTGTAACAGCCTTTTCTTTTAATTGTTTTTCAACAAGGTCTGCTTTCTTTGCTGAGATTTTTTTACCTAAAGGCAGTATGATCAGCCCAATTATCAGCAAGACCGTGACAAAGGGGATGATTTTCCAGATAAGTTTCAGTGTTTTTCTTCCAATGGTTTCCATAAACATGTCCTTATATGTTTAAAAAAAATTGCTACACAAAAATATACTCATTTTGTTAAATTTCAAGGGGTGTTTTTAAATTCATTCTCAAAATTTGTAAAAATTCCAAAAATCAGGGTAATTATAATGATACAAAAAGAGATCGCAAACATGATTTTGTAAGATCCACTACCCAAATGGGAAAAAAGATCCAGCATTTTTCCGAAAAAAATAGGGAACCCTGATCCAAAGATGATGGTTAACAAGGGGGCCACGGCAAAATATCCAGTGGTATCCGTTCTTTTACAAAATTTCTTCACAGACGGTGAATAAATAATTCCCCTCGTACCCCGGCAAAATCCCATCAAAAAGCTGGCAAACAAAAATCCTGTGAACGTAGGATAATAGATCAGAACAGCCAGTGTAACAAGGGAGAGTATTTTTGTGGATAAAAATTTATTTTTCAGGCTCAAATAATTTAAGGTGCCCAGCAGCAGATTCGAAAGAATCGAGCCCGTGTATATGAAGCTGACAAAAAGCCCGGCAGCCGTATAGTCTTTGATACCAAAATACTGGGT
>JAGLNZ010000196.1 GCA_023139225.1 Desulfobacula sp.
TTTTATGTTTATTCATCAATTTAAATATTCAAACGATAATTTAGGATATCTGGTATATTCAACAAGTGAAGGGATTGCCATTGATGCAGGAGCGGTAGAAGATACATTGGCTTTTGCTCAAAACAACAATATCCATATCAAATATATCACCAATACCCATTCCCATTATGATCATACTCCGGGCAACCAGGCGCTGCTTGAAAAAACAAGGGCTCAATTTATTGACTGCAAAGAGATTAAATCAGATCAGACCATACACCTTGATCATGAAATTTTGAAAATATTTTACACCCCGGGTCACACGGATGATTCAGTGACCTTCAAGGCCGATGATTTTTTAGTAACCGGTGATACCTTATTTAACGGGACCATAGGTAATTGTTTTTCAGGTGATCTCAATGCATTCTTCCAGTCTTTAAAACGCCTGATTTCTTTGCCGAAAAACACCAGAATTTATGGCGGTCATGATTATGTGATCGAATCCATGGAAATTGCAAAAACCATTGAAAAAGATAACCCGCATATTGAAGAATATATTAAAAAATATAATCCCGGCTTGATTGTGTCCACCCTGGATGATGAATTAAAGTCAAATCCGTACATACGGTTTAATGCCCCGGGCATGATCAGCAATTTACAGAAAAGAAATATGCCGACAAATACGCAGTTCGCCAGATTTAAATCAATAATGGAAATATATTAATTTAAATTATTCAAAACTCAGCTCCCCTTGAAATTCATTATTTAGGATTTATCTTAAATTTTAACAATTTTTTTTGTGTGTTCTACAGCTTTGCGGGATACATCAGATTTTTTTTGAATACCGGAGAAAGCATTAATGCTTGATAAAAACAGGAAATTTGCGGGTGAATCTAAACAGGATGCATGTTCTGCCCTGGGAAGGCAACTGACCATTGAGTATTATGAATGTCAGGCAAAAGTTCTTTTAGACAAAAATTTGGTTGAAAAAGCATTGTTAAAAGCCGCAGACAAGAGTGGCGCAACAATTATCAGCTCTTCATTCCATGGATTTGAACCCCAGGGAGTCAGCGGCGTTGTTGTTATAGCAGAGTCCCATTTTACAGTCCATGCATGGCCGGAACATGATTATGCTGCAGTGGATATATTTACCTGCGGAGACAGCATAGACCTGGAAGTTGCCATCAATTCCATGAAAGATTCTTTTGAATCTGAAAATGTTGTTATTTCTTCAGATCAAAACCGGGGAATTATTTCCAGGCCTTTTGAGCAAAAGAAAATTGGTCAGATTGTTAATAATTCAAATGTTTGTCCGACCTCCTGGAAAAAAGAGTATGAACACAAAAAACCCTGGGGCGTTTTAACCTCTATAGATATTTATAAAAGTGACCCGCAGATAATAAAGGATGCAAAAAGCATTGAACGATTTGTATATGAACTGTGTGATCTGATTGATATGAAGCGGTTCGGGGAATGCCGGGTGGTTCATTTTGGAAAAGATAAAAAAGTAGAAGGGTTCAGCATGACTCAGCTCATTGAGACCTCTTTGATTTCAGGACATTTTGCCAATGCATTAAATACAGTTTATCTGGACGTATTCAGCTGTAAATTTTACGAACCCCGGGAGGTTGCCCAATTTGCCATGTCATTTTTCAAAGGTGATCACTATAAAATGCAGATTGCCTTAAGACAATAAATTAATAATGGAAAAATACAGTAAAATAATAGATGGCTGGTTTTCGGAAATTTGCCCCATGTGGCCGGGGATATCATTGTCCCTGGAGATAGAAGACGTCCTTTACAGCAAAAAGAGCAAATTTCAGCAAATTGACATGTACCAGACCAAGAATCATGGGAAAATGCTTGTTCTGGACGGGATTATTCAATTGACCCAGTCGGACGAATTTGCATACCAGGAGATGCTTGCCCATATCCCTTTATTTGCGCATCCCAATCCTGAAAATGTTCTGGTCGTCGGTGGCGGTGACGGCGGAATATTAAGGGAGGCCGGCCGGCACACCTGTGTAAAAAAAATTGATTTTTGTGAAATTGATGAAGATGTCATCAAGGTGTCTAAAGAGTTTTTACCTGACCTTGCCTGCGGTTTTGACGATCCCAGAGTTAAGATTCATATAACAGACGGCAATGTCTATGTTCAGGAACAAAAAAACAAGTATGATGTGATTATTGTGGATTCCTCTGATCCCATCGGTCCGGGGGAGGCATTGTTTGAACGGCCATTTTACGAAGGCTTGAAAGCAGCTCTTCGGCAAAACGGTATTATTGCCACCCAGGGAGAATCTTTTTTCCTCCATAAGGAGTGCGTTACCAATCTTGTGAAGATCACAAAGGACCTGTTCCAAATCCAGGCATATTCATATTTTCTGGTTCCCACGTATCCGGGCGGTCATCTCGGTATTAACCTTGGATCTCTTGGGCCGCAATTAAAAAAGCCGTGTCGAACCATTCGTGAAGAATTTCAGAAACAATTAAAATATTATTGTCCCGAAATACATGAAGCCTCTTTTGTTTTACCTTATTTTGCCCAAAAGATGTTTAAAGGCATAACATCACAGAAAAGTGATTAAAAATGTCAGACGCCCCTTTAGCAGGACTTATTATAAAGACCATTAAAGCAGCTCCTATGCAGGAGCTGATACTCCTTTACAAGGAAGCCGGATGGTGGGAGCATTCCTATGACAGCCAGCCTGAATTTTTAAAATATATTGTGAAAGATTCAGCCCTTTTTGTGGGTGCTTTTTTAGGAAACAAGCTCATTGGAATGGGCCGGGCCCTTTCCGATCTTGCAAGCGATGCTTATATCCAGGATGTTGCAGTGTTAAAGAAATATAGGGGCAGGGGAATAGGCAAAAAAATTATTCAAACATTAATAGAAAAATTAAAGGAAAATAATGTTGAATGGATCGGCCTTGTCGCCCAGCCCGGAACATCTTCATTTTATAAGGAACTTGGATTTGAACCACTCAAAGATCATGTCCCGCTGAAATATAAGGATTCATAAAATGGTTACGGCCCAAGCAGTTTTAAAGGTATCACAGGAATCAGGATTTTTAAAATTTAATCGGTTTGCATTAAATGATCATCAGCTTGTTCAAACATATATTGATACATTCAATCCCTTGTCCTGTGAGTATAATTTTTCAAATCTTTTTGCCTGGCAGGATGCTTACAGGCTTTCCTGGACTTTATACCGGGAACGGTTTTTGATTTATGACGAAATTTCTCAGTGTGCATTTATGCCTTTGGGTGAAGATTTTTATCCCGAAGAGCTTGTGGTTTTATCATTAAGTTTAAACAATGCGGGGCTTGCACCCAATTTCAGCCTTGCAACATCTGATTATTTAAAAAAATTTCCCGAAATTAAAAATTATTACCTTGTCAAAAAAGAGCCTGATTATGCAGAATACATTTATGATGTTGAAAGCTTGTGTGATCTTACCGGGGCCAAACTTCACAAAAAACGAAATTTGATCTCGCAGTTTAAGCGATCTTATCCTGATTTTGAAGTTCACTTGTTAAAAGATGAGTATATGGCCAAAGCCTTAAGGCTGTCACAGGAACAATTAACCAGGCACAAAAGTCCATCAAACACTCTTGAGCAGGAATTTGAGGCCATAGTAAGATCATTTGATCATTTTGATCAGCTTGGTCTGGAGGGACTTGCCTTAACAATAGGGGACAGGCTGGTTGCTTATTGTGTTTTCAGTGCATTGAACCCTTCAACTTATGACATCCAGTTTGAGAAATTTGATATCGAGTTTAAAGGGGCAGCCCAGGTGATCAACCAGGAGACCGCAAAATATCTTAAAGATAAATGTCAATACCTGAACCGGGAACAGGACTTAGGTATTAAAGGTCTTCGCCAGGCAAAAATGTCGTATGATCCCTTAGAAGTGATCACACCGTACAGTCTTGTCTTTGCCCCGCCAAATTAGTAAAATCCGTGTTAGTAAAATCCATTGCTTTTGAAATGCCGTTGATTTATTATTATCAGGCGGGATAAATTTAAAATATGGGGATTATGGAAAACCAGGAATTAAAAAAACGACTTTCCAACATTAAAAATCTTCCCTCCCTTCCCATGGTGGTCAATAATGTTATCAAGCTCACCCAGAATCCGGACAGTACAGCTTTTGAAATCGCCGAAGCCATCTCCCAGGACCAGTCCCTTGCCACTAAGGTATTGAGAACCGCCAACTCGGCATATTACGGCTTCCCCAGAAAAATTACGACCATCAACTATGCTATTGTTGTCTTAGGTCTTAACAATATAAAAAATATTGTTCTTTCCGCATCAATCATGGAGCGGTTTTCCAAAGCAGATGCAAGTGTCTTGTTTGACCGGAGGGATTTTTGGAAGCATTCCCTTTTATGCGGTATTATATCAAAAAAGATTTCAGAGCACATCGGGATTAAAAATTCGGAAGAAATGTTTATGTGCGGGCTTCTTCATGATTTTGGCAAATTGATTCTGGATAGTTTCCTCCATGATGAGTTTGTTTCGGCTCTTCAAATGTCAAAGGAAAAAAATATTACCATAATGGAGGCTGAGAACTCCATATTCGGATTCAACCATTCCGGTGTTGGTGCCTTATTGCTCAAGAAATGGAGTCTTCCGCCGTCACTGGTCAAAGCAGTTGAATTTCATCATTATCCCGGTGAAAGTCTGACGGCATTCCGCATTGCTTCCATTGTTCATGTGGCAGATTATTTATGCCGCAGGATTGGTATTGGAAGCAGTGGAGATAACATGTTACCCATGTTGGATAAGGAAGCGTTCAAACTCGTTGGTCTTTCATCAGAACAAATCAAAGGGATGAGTCATCAAATCACAGAAGAGTTTAACATTGCCACAGGGTTCCTCAATGTGGGAGAACAAGATTTATGAAGACAACACCGCTGGAAAAAGATCATCAGTTTTTAACCCGGACTATTTCAAGTCTTACCGATCAGATCGATCTGTTTGAAACATTTCAGGATTTGTCTTTAAAAATAATATCCCAGTTCGATCTTGAAAATATCCTGGACACCTTTTGCGGTATTATCAAAGAGGTAATGACGTATCAATCTGCCACCATTTACCTGTTTCATGAGGACCGTGAGGGATTCAAACAGACCTATCGTTCAGGTGCAGCAGCGAAAAATCAGGGGTCCACCCTTCCTGACCTGAAAATTATCAATTGGGTTATGGATCAGGGAAGATGGACTATCATAACAGATTTCCAGGATATTCATGCCGAGCATATTGTCAGTATCCTCCCCATAAAAGGTCCGAAACACTCTGTGGGTTTCATGGTCATTGTAACGGATTTTAAACCATCTATTTATAATCAGAAACTTGGCTCAATTTTGAATTTTTTAGCCTCCCAGACAGCCATTGCCATTGAAAATCAGAACCTGTATGCAAAAATAAACAATTCAAATGCCTATATGTCCAATATACTTGAAAGTATCAGCAATGGGATTATGTCCATTAATATGAAAGGTGATGTTACTTCAATAAACAAAAACACCACGGCCATTTTAGGTATTAAGACAAAACATCTTGTTGGCAAACATTATCAGCATTTTTTAAAAGGGAACCTGAAAAAAGAGATTGATGAATTGTTTTCTGAGATTTTAGATAAAGGGTTTGCCTTTGAATCAATGGTAAATCATTCACCCTACAAAGAGGTGAGTATCATTGTCGGCATAACGGTATCTCTTTTATCCGATAAAAATAGAAAAACCATTGGCGTCATCTTTATTTTCAGGGATTTGTCAGCCTCAAAAGAGATAGCAAGGCTCACAAAATTAGATGAAATGAAATCGGAATTCGTATCCAATGTTTCCCACGAGCTGCGCACCCCTTTGAGTATAATCAAATCTTACAGTGAAGCATTGTTAACCCAGGTGAAACCCGAGGACCATAATACCAGGGAGCAGTTTTTGTCCGTGATTGACAATGAAACAGACAGGCTTGCAACCATTGTTTCCAATCTTCTTGACCTGTCCCGGATTGAATCCGGAAAGTTTGCCCTTGATTATAAAGCTGTTTCGTTGAAAAATATTGTCAAGTCCGTCATATCCGTTTTTAAATCCAAGCCTGCGAACATCAGTATTTTAATCGATTTTGAACAAGACCTTCCAAAGATTGAAGCGGATGAAGACAAAATAAGGGAAGTCCTCATTAATTTGATAGCAAACAGTATTAAATTCTCACCCACGGGGGGAACGGTCAGTATCAGTGTTGAACAACAGGATGGCTTTCTTTCGTGCAGTGTGTCGGATACGGGAATCGGTATCCCAAAAAATAAAATTACTCATATATTTGAAAAATTTTTCCGGGTGGACAATTCAGATACCTATGAAATTGAAGGAACAGGTCTAGGGCTTTCCATTGTAAAGCATATTATTGATTCCCATAATGGAAAAATCAGCGTTGACAGTGTTCTGGGCGAAGGCTCGGTCTTTACAGTCTATCTGCCGCTTACAAGGAGTTAATGTGGATTATAAGAAAACCATTCTTATTATAGATGATATGAAACAAATCAGGGATATCCTCTGGTTTAGTTTGAAACAGGAGGGGTATAAACCCATTCTGGCGGAAAACGGTCAAAAAGGTCTGGATTACCTTTTTGATAAGGACAATCGTGTGGATCTTGTAATTCTTGATGTGATGATGCCCAAAATGAACGGGTACGAGGTTCTTGAAGAAATACGGACCTCCAATATTCCTGAATCAAACATCCCTGTGATCATGCTGACAGCCAAAGCCCAGAAAGATGATGTGATAAAGGGCTTAGCCAGGGGAGCCGATGATTATATCCTCAAACCCTATAAATTTGCAGACGTTCTTGCAAAAATACAAAAATTTATCGGGTAATAATATTGGAAACGCTTATTGAGCCTTTTCAAAATAGTAGGCCACCCCATCATTGTAGCCGTTTCCAAATCCCAATATATTATTGGTGGGTTTGATCTCGCCGGGTGAGAATTCCACCTTTCCAAGCCTTCCATAACCCACAGAGGGAGATCCTCCAATATCAATTCCTATATTAGCTTTTCCCATTTTGGCACCCACACCGAAATTATCACTCATACCTTCGGCAAATTTTTTAGCAGCCTTTAAAATCTCTTTATAATCATCCATTTCAAGGGAGAATGCAGCAACAGACCACATAGAAACATCAATTCCCACAAGCACACCCACCATATATTGACCCGCCTGCTCCACAGGGTTTCCAATGACATTTTCCACCATTGACCCGTTTTCACCGGTATCCATTACCGATACCACCTGGTATGTCTTTTTGTTGAATTCAAGCCATGCCCATCGAGGCTGGTTGTCGATCAGGGCCGGGGAGGAGGGAAACATCACAAGTTTGTCATATTCAAGGTTTTTAAAATATTCGATCAAAGTTTGAGGATACTTTTTTTCTTCCAGCATGGCTGTAAATTCGTCCAGATTGTCTTCATCCACAGCAAACAGGGCGGTTTCCTTATGGCTCTGCTGCCAGATTTGGAAAAGTCCTTTTCCCTTTTTGCCAAGGGCGGCCGCTTCAAATCGAGCATCGGCCATACCGGACATAATGTTAAATGCCCTTACGGCCATCTCATCCAAGGATTGATGAACCCGGTTATGGGGGTAAATCAAGTCCATGTGAGTAGAAATAGGGGTGTCATCTTCGGTTTTGATAACATTGACCATGATACATCGATAAATTTTTGTCCGGCCAATGGTAAGGTTTAATTTTTGTGCAAGTTCTTTTTCATGCTGAGTCTGGGCAGATAAAAATCGTGCCAGCACTCCGCGGGTGTACCATTTTAATGCAGATACACAATCGGGTTTTCCTGTAACGGATTTTTGTTTTTTCTTTGCAAAATCAGAAAGATGATTTGCATTCTCATAAGTTAAACCCGGAAGATTAATACCCAGTGTATGAAAGATACCTGTAATTTTTTCATTCTTGTTTAACATTCGTTTCCGGGTAAATGTTTTATCAGGAGTGGTGATGGTAATGATTTCTCCCACCACTTGAAAATCCTTTGTACTGACACTTCTGTCCGGAGCTGAACGAAATCTTCCAATGGGTGTATCCACAACAGCCTGATAGGACATTACCCCATTCACCGGTACTTTGGTGTATCCGATATCCAGAGCATCTGTGGAGAGCAGGGGAATTTCAAAGCTGTCGTTGAAAACCACCATGGAATAAAGTCCTTCTTCACCTCCTCCCAGGGCATCCGCCATATCTGATAACTGCTTTTGAGCAGAGTTGCCGCAAGACTTCATCAAAAGGGAAATAGTAAGGCTTGCTTTTTCGTTGTTTTCATCTTCAGAAATAAAGCCCGGATTTACTATGACAAGTTCTTTGAGCCCGGCGGCATCTTTCATAAAAGGAGAGACAAAGGTGTGATTTTTACCTTTACCATCCACATATCTTATTGCCGGGAGGGCTTTAAGGCCGCAATCGTCAATTCCGGCGAGATCTGCCAGAATTTGTCTTCCCTTATCCGTTAATTTAACTTGAGTCCTCACGGTGGCATATCCCATTCTGGTCAGGATTTTTTCTGCCATATAGGCCAGGTCATTTTCAGTTCCAAAGTTCTGACTTAAAACAGCCTCGGGCTGGTATTGTCTGATCCAGGGAGCATAGGCACCCGAGGGAAGAAATTTTATCGTTTCAGCACGTTTTTGAAAACCTGTGATGGTTTTAATATTTAAAAAATCTTTTTTGCCGGAAGCACAGATGGAAAGGTGTGGAACCCTTTGTCCGCGTTCTTCATTGGCACCCGGTTCAACAGACTTGGAAGTGAC